>JASLJP010000246.1 GCA_030152425.1 Aquirhabdus sp. | reverse complement strand
ACCAAGCAGTTCGAGATACGCCGCTTGGTCGATGACCCCGCAGCGGTGCAACACCAGATCGTCATAATACGAGGTGAAGCCCTCAAATACCCAAAGCATGCGCGTATATACCTCGCGCTCCAGATCGAGTACGGCAAACTCCTGAGGCCGTATAAACTTGACTAGCCATGCATGGAAATACTCATGACTACAGAGACCCAGAAAACGTCGGTAAGACTGTGAGGGCTGGGGGTGTTCGTTGGCTTGAGGCAGGTCTTCACGTGGTGTGATCAGACTAGTGCAGTTTTGATGCTCTAAACCGCCGTAGCTGTTGCCTGTCGCCATCACCATAAATAAATAGTCTTGAAAGGGCGCACCGCCAAATAGCGTGATCTCATACTGGCAAATTTTGGCCAGATCGGCGGACAGACGGGTCATGTCGGTATGGTGGCGGCCGGAAATGGCGATCTGGTGTGGAATCCCCGCGACTGTAAACGCAGCACGCGTCTGCGCCGCGATTTCGACTGGATGATCAATCAGGTCGCTATAGTTGCGTGCGCGGTAGTTAAAGGTGTGCTCGGCGCGACCCGCTGCTAGCGGCAGGCTACAGGCAATGGGAAGTGCTGCAAACCCTTTGCCCGGATCCAGACTGATGCTGATCGGCAGATGTTCTTGACCGGCCACCGCGAGGCAGGCACAGGCAAAGTTAACATAGGCGCGAGTTTGATCCAGATAGGCACCGCGTACCGACAGGTCAAAGGCGTAGACTTGATAGTGGATACGAACGTGTGTGCCGCCGTGACCCTCGAGCCGCCAGCGGTTTTTGGAAATCTTTTCAATCGAAATCGGCTGTCCGGTGGCTGCCACGTAGGCCTGTGGGGTGCTCAGATGGCGGGCAAACTCACGGATCAGATAGCTGCCCGGCACCCAGACTGGCAGCCATAGCTCTTGGTCAGGCTGAGCGCTAAAGGTCAGGCTGACATCGATTAAATGCTCGCCGTAGTGCTCGAAGGACAGCGCATAGTCGATGCCGGCAGCGTGAGGCTGAGATGCGGTAGACTGCGTATGGGTATGCGTCGTGATTTGCTTACTCTGCGCAGTGTCAGCCATCATTGCCGCCTTACTCCTCTTGCCTTTAGGCATTTAATTCATAACGTATCATAGCGACTTTTAAGCGGCTACACTTAGCTTTTTCTGCTCTTTAAGGCTGTTTTACAGACAGTGATTATGGCGTATAGCAACAAAACGATTGGCTTTGTCTGACATTACACGCCTGCTAAATTGGAAAAAAATGTCATAGTATTTTAAGTTCGTCTAAAATAAATACAGCGCAATCAACCCTTTTATGAAAATTCTACGTTTTCGCTTTTAAACTTTCGTCTAAATAAGGCCTTTCTATGACTCAACTGACCGTTGCCACTCCCCTTGCACCTGTCCAAACTGACCGCCAATCTGCGTTAACGACACAGACTGCCTCCGCCACACACCGTATCGTGATAGTCGGCGGTGGCGCAGGTGGTTTGGAGTTGGCGACCCGCTTAGGTAAAAGTCTGGGAAAATCCGGCAAGGCCCAAGTGATCCTCGTGGATGCCACGTTGACCCATATCTGGAAGCCGCTGTTGCATGAAGTCGCTGCAGGCACCATCAACTCCTATGAGGATGAACTGAACTACTTCGCCCATGGTGCGAAGAATCATTTTGAATTCCATCTCGGTCGTATGAAAGATATTGACCGTGAGCATAAACGCATCATCCTTGAGCCATTGACCGATGGCGAAGGCCATGAGATTGCCCCTGAGCGTAGCCTGCGCTATGACGACCTCGTCATCGCCATTGGCTCGACCTCGAACGACTTCGGCACCGTTGGTGCTGTCGATAACTGCATTTTCTTGGACTCTCGTGGTCAAGCAGATCGTTTCCAACGTGAATTCCTCAATCTCTATCTGCAAGCCCAGGCCCGGGCCATCGATAATCCAAGCCCCCAAGGCCTTAATATCGCCATCATCGGTGCGGGGGCGACCGGTGTGGAGCTGGCGGCAGAACTGCAACACGCTGCGCACGAGTTTAGCCGCTATGGTCTGGACAGTATCGACCCACGCAATGTCAGCATCACCCTGATCGAAGCTGCGGATCGCATCCTGCCCGTGCTGCCGCCTAAAGTTTCAGCGAATGCAACCAAGCAACTGCTCGACTTCAACATCAAAGTGCTGACCAGCAAACGCGTCGTCGCGATCCACTCAGACTCGGTTGAGTGTGAGGGTGGGATCATTATTCCGGCCACACTCAAAGTCTGGTCGGCAGGAATCAAGGCGCCAGATAGCTTGAAACAAATCGCCGGACTAGAGACCAATCGCATCAACCAATTGGTGGTTAATAGCCATCTGCAAACCACGCGCGATGCGTCGATCTTTGCCTTTGGGGATTGTGCCAGTTTCACCCCCGAAGGTGCAGAGCGTCCGGTTCCGCCGCGCGCACAAGTGGCCAATCAGGAAGCCATCGTGTTGGCTAAAATTCTCAAGGCCAAACTGCAGGGCAAATCTCTGCCGACCTTTAGCTTTAATGACAAAGGGTCGCTGATTTCGCTGGGTGAGAGTAATTCGGTGGGCAATCTGATTGGCAACATCAACGTACAAGGGTTCTTTGCCCGCATGATGTATCTGTCGCTGTACCGCCTACATCAGGTCGCGCTGCATGGCTTCTTTAAAACAGGCGTATTGATGGTCAAGGATCTGTTATCCCGTACATCTGGCCCGACTCTAAAGCTGCACTAATTCCCTGAGCTGCCGTAGTACCTCAAGCCACGACGTATTCCGTCGTGGCTTTTTCGTATCCAGATGCTGTATCTGCTTGCATTTGTGTCATCCATTCCCATCTTAGGTAGAGGTTTATCGTTGATGAGAAGTCCATGAGTACGCTGTCTACCGTTGCATTTTCGATGCTGGATCTGGTGCCTGTCCGTGATTGCGACACGATTGGCCAAGCCCTGCATAACGCTGTGGATCTTGCGCAGCATCTGGAGCGACTGGGATTCACTCGGTTTTGGCTAGCCGAACATCATAATATGCAAGGCATTGCCAGCTCGGCGACCGCGGTACTGGTCGGTCATATCGCGGGGCAGACGCAAAAAATTCGGGTGGGCTCTGGCGGCATCATGTTACCCAACCATGCCCCACTGGTGGTGGCGGAAAACTTCGGTACCTTGGCCACGCTGTATCCAAACCGGATTGACCTCGGCCTAGGTCGTGCACCGGGTACCGACCCGCTGACCATGCGCGCGCTGCGTCGAGAACGAATGGATGGCGAGAACTTTCCGCAGTTGGTCAGCGAGCTGCAGTCTTTGCTCGCGCCGGCTGAGCCTAACCAGCGAATCGTTGCTACGCCCGGCGCAGGCACGCAAGTCCCGATCTGGCTGCTGGGTTCAAGCCTATTTAGCGCTCAATTGGCAGGACAGCTAGGACTACCCTACGCATTCGCCTCCCATTTCGCCCCGCAACTGCTGCACGAGGCGATCCATACTTACCGCAGCCACTTCAGGCCCTCCGCCAGCCTGACGAAACCCTACATTACTCTCGGAGTTCCTCTCATCGCTGCACCCACGGATGAGGAGGCTGCCCTGCTTGCGACGACCTCTAAACAGCGCATTTTGGCGCTGATGCGAGGCCAAAGTTTGGTGCTGCGCCCACCCGTGGCAAACATTGAGGCGCAGATGACGCCCCAAGAAAAAGCAGCGGTAGATTCCTTTTTACGGGTCGCGGTGATTGGCTCGCCGAGCACCGTTAAAGTCAAACTGGAAAAACTATTGGCAGAGAC
>JASLJP010000224.1 GCA_030152425.1 Aquirhabdus sp. | reverse complement strand
CTGCACCCCAGTGTTGATCGGTATACTCACGGCACACTCCTTTGGTAACGACCGCTGACCTGCACCGCATGCCCGAGGAGTTCCAGCTCCATGAGCAGCCCCGACAGCGTCGCGATATCCAGCCCGGTTGAGTCTATCAGTCGGTCGATACTTTGCCCGTCCCAATCAAGCTGCGCCAGTAAGGCACCCAGATGCGCAGGCACGCTGGGATCGGGGTCAATTGCAGATGCTGCCGCCGCAACTGGCTCAGGCATGAGCAACGTCGCGGCGAGGTTTAAATCTTCCAAGATATCGCTGACCGAGGTGACGAGGCGGGCTCCGTCGCGAATCAACTGATGACAGCCGGCGGCTTGTTCATTGCCGATATGACCGGGCAGCACCAAGACATCCCGCCCCTGCTCTGCGGCCAATCGCGCGGTGATCAGCGTACCGCTTTTGAGCGCAGCTTCAACCACGAGCACACCGAGTGACAGACCACTGACGATGCGGTTACGCCGGGGGAAATTGTGTGCCAGCGGCTCACTGCCCGGCAAGAACTCAGTAAGGATCAAGCCACCAGCCGCGACGATCTGATCATACAACGGCTGATGCGAGGTGGGATAACAGACGTCGATGCCAGTGCCCAGTACGGCGATGGTGCGTCCGCCGCCCGCCGCCAACGCGCCTTGGTGGCTGTCGGCGTCGATGCCGTAGGCCAGTCCGCTGGTAATCCAGACGCCCTGCATGGCCAGCTCACGGGCAAAGCCAAAGGCGATCTTGCGTGCGCTCGGCGTGGGTTTGCGCGTACCGACCATGGCGAGCTGCGGCTGCGACAACGCAGTGATGTCGCCGCGATAAAACAGGATGGGAGGGTGGTCGGGGATGGTCGACAGCAAGGCCGGATAGGCAGGCATCGCTTCATACAGCAGGTGGTAATCGCCCCGTGCTAGATCCTGCACCGTTTGATCGAAACGCTGACGCACGCTGCCCCCCGCATGCCATTCACGCAGGCGTTTGACATGCGCGCTATGCGCGCCAAGCGCTTGCCAGTCGCTCGGACTGGCGGCGACGGCAGCAGCGGCAGAGGGGTAATGGCTCATCAAACTGCGCCATGTGGCTAACGCATGGTTGACCAAATGCCACAAGGCCAGCTCATTGAGCCAGCCTAGTGGGGAGTTGAGTTCGGGAATCGTGTCGGGGTCGGCTGACCCCGCCTGTGCGGCCTGCTTAGTCGCCTCATCAGAGGCTGCTAAGTCGGGTTCAGTAAATAATCCCAGCGTCATGCTCTGCTCTTATTTACTGATCGTGCGGGCTTAGTCGCGGGTGGCGACAGGTGGACGCACTTCGTCGCCAGCTTTCACCGTGCCGTTCATCTCGAGGACGATGGCATAGCTCATTTTACTAAAGGTACGGAAGACCATGGCCAGACCTGCACGTTCGCTCGGCAGTTGCACTGCTGCGCCAGTGTGTGGATCTTTGACCAGCGCGCCGCGACGGAAAATCGCAAAGACTTGACCGACTTTCACGCCTTCACGCTCACCACGGTTCAACGCGATGGTGCTGTTGATCGAGGCACTTTCCAAGGAATCGAGCACACGAACCAAACGACCGGCGGGGACTTCTTCCGAGTTGGTTGGGAAGAACACGCCTGGATCGGCATGGACTTCTTCCGGCAGGACTTTGTCATCAACGCGAACTTCTTCCTGCACGCTGTTGGTGATCTTCAGCGCGGAAACGCCATTGTCCGAAGAGGTCACGACACCCGTTGCGACATGCTGTGACTCGTAGCCGAGCAGCTCTTTGGTATCTGGATCGAAATAAGGCTTGCCACCACGGTAGACGCCGTATTCATTGCCGATGGTCAGATCGCCTTTGATATACACGGTATCACCCGCGCCTGCGATGACACGACGGTCTTGGGCAGCGAGGACATAAGGGGCTTTTTTCAGGGTATTGGCATCAACCACGTTGCCGTCGATCAGCCATGCTTTGATCGCGGACAGTGGAATCGCGGGAACTGCGACATTGAGCGGATCGACATGAACGCGTGGAGACAGACGCTCGCCATCGCTGAGGTTGCCGCTCATGCGACGCTCCAGACCAACGCAACCATCCCCCTGATCCACACCCACCACACGGTGACCACGGATATTACACAGGATCAGGCGGTCGCCCGGATAGATCCAATGCGGGTTTTTAACTTGACGGTTGACCGCCCAGATTTCTTTCCAGCGCCATGGGTCTTTGAGGTATTTACCGGAGATATCCCACAGGGTGTCGCCACGTTTGACGATGTAGGTATTTGGGGCATCGGCGCGCACATTCGGTGGCGGATTATTTTTCGCACTGGCGAGTGCAGGTAGGCCCAAACTCAAGCTGACGGCCAGAACCATGGCGGTCAGACGACCCCGTTTGCTGTCTGTATGCCCCATCACGTCAGATCCCTGACCCTGTATGGCGGCTGACCCCTGCAATTCGTGCTGTATATGTTTAGATGTAGACACGCTCATTATCACTTCCCTAATATGATGGATCGCACGTTCAGGCTATACTGCCTGTCTATCTCCTGCT
>JASLJP010000126.1 GCA_030152425.1 Aquirhabdus sp. | reverse complement strand
CTGCAAAAATCGGTATGTGAAAGCCAGTTTAGCTTGTCGCTTGAAAGTCACCCTTCAAGCGACAAGCACCACTGATCAATACGCTTGAGTCGCTTTAAAGGCGGTGATGCCTTTATGCAATGCTGCTTCGATCTCTTTGTCATAGTTGGCGGTGTCATCAATATTGGTCATCAGATCACCATATTGTGAGCGCATGTACGCCAGCAGGTTTGACTCGAAATCGCCAATTTTGTTGACTGGCACGTCGGTCAGGTAGCCTTCGTTCGATGCAAAGATCGACACGGCTTGATCTGCCAAGGAGAACGGTGCGTATTGCTTTTGCTTCATCAGCTCGGTAACGCGCTGACCATGCCCAAGCTGTTTACGAGTCGTTTCATCAAGGTCAGATGCAAACTGAGCAAACGCTGCCAGTTCACGATACTGTGCCAGTGCGGTACGGATACCACCCGACAGTTTCTTGATGATCTTGGTCTGTGCAGCACCACCAACGCGCGATACCGAGATACCCGCGTTCACCGCAGGACGGATGCCTGAGTTGAACAGTGAGGATTCCAGGAAGATCTGACCGTCGGTGATCGAGATCACGTTGGTTGGAACGAATGCAGATACGTCACCCGCTTGGGTTTCGATGATCGGCAGTGCGGTCAATGAACCGGTTTTGCCTGTCACTTCGCCGTTGGTGAACTTCTCGACATAATCGGCTGATACGCGTGCAGCACGCTCGAGCAGACGGGAATGGAGATAGAACACGTCGCCTGGGTACGCTTCGCGGCCTGGTGGACGGCGCAGCAGCAGGGAGATTTGACGATAGGCAACAGCTTGCTTGGACAAGTCATCATAGATGATCAGGGCGTCTTCACCGCGGTCGCGGAAGTATTCGCCCATGGTGCAGCCGGAGTACGGTGCAAGGAACAGCAGTGATGCGGGGTCAGACGCGCTGGCCGCAACAACAGTGGTGTACGCCATTGCGCCGGTTTCTTCCAGCTTGCGTACCACGTTGGCGATGGTCGATTGTTTTTGACCGACTGCAACGTAGATACATTTGATGCCTGAAGATTTCTGCGCGATGATCGCGTCGATCGCCAGTGCAGTTTTACCGGTTTGACGGTCGCCGATGATCAGCTCACGTTGGCCACGGCCAACAGGGATCATGGTGTCTACGGCTTTATAACCAGTTTGTACTGGCTCATCAACCGATTGACGCCAAATAACGCCCGGTGCAACTTTTTCGACTTTATCAGTCAGTTTGGCGTTGATTGGACCTTTGCCGTCGATTGGGTTACCCAGCGCGTCTACAACGCGACCGAGCAGCTCAGGACCGACTGGCACTTCCAGAATACGACCGGTGCAACGTGCTTTTTGGCCTTCTTGCAAGTTCAAGAAGTCGCCCAATACGACTGCGCCGACTGAATCCTGTTCCAGATTCAGTGCCATGCCATACAGGCCGCCGTCAAATTCGATCATCTCACCATACATTGCATCAGCCAGACCATGAATCCGCACGATACCGTCAGATACCATGACGATGGTACCTTCGTTGCGGGCTTCGGCGCTGGTGTCCAGATCGCTGATACGCTGTTTAATGAGCGCACTGATCTCAGAAGGATTCAGTTGTTGCATTGCGCTTTCCTCAATGATTTTAAAAAATATTTTAAAAATAGCTTTAGAGCTACTGCCTGATTAGCCAGCCAGTAGACTCGTACGGAGTTTTGCCAGTTTGCCAAGGACAGAGTCGTCGATGACTTGGTCGCCTGCGCGGATAACTACACCGGCGATCAATTCAGGTTTGATTTCAACCTGACTGTTAATCTTGGTACCAAAATGTGACGCTAAGCGATCATTCAGCAGTTGTTGCTGTTCAGCAGTCAGCGCGAAGGCGGACTCAATGACAACATCGGTCTCATTCAAGCCTTGGGCTTTTTGCAGTTCAAACTCTGCAGACACCGCAGGCAACAACGACAGACGATCATGTTCGGCAAGCTGAGTCAAAAAGTTGCCAAAACCGGATTCAATCTGACCGCCCAACTGACCTTGGAGCACATCCAAAATCGCCTTAACCCGTTGCTGTGCGCTCAGGGTAGGACGTTTCAAAAACTCACCAAAGGTCTGATCCAAAACGACCGCACTTGCGTTATGCAAAGCACCGGACCATGCATCGACGCCATTTGCACCTGCACCTTGTTCAAGGGCATAGGCAAAGGCGGCTTTGGCATAGGGGCGCGCTAGCGTTGAAAGTTCAGCCATGATTCGCCTCGATTACAGTTCAGCAGCTAGCTTGTTCAGCATAGCAGCGTGGGCATTTTGATCGACTGTGGTGCGCAGGATCTGTTCAGCACCTGCAACAGCCAATGCAGCAACTTGAGCACGCAGTGCTTCACGCGCTTGATTGATCTCTTGATCAATCGACTCACGTGCTTGCTGGCGGATACGCTCGCCTTCGGCAGTTGCTTGAGTGCGTGCGTCTTCGATCAGTTGCGCCGCGCGGCGGTTAGCCTGTTCAATCAATTGTGCTGTTTGCGCTTTAGACGCATTCAACTCTTCTTGCACTTGGGTGTGTGCAGTCGCGAGTTCAGCTTTTGCTGCTTCTGCCGCATTGAGGCCGTCAGCGATTTTACGTTGACGTTCTGCAATGGCGCCAGTCAGCGGAGGCCAGATGAATTTCATGCAGAAGCCGACAAACAGCGCAAATGCAATGATCTGACCCAACAGGGTGGCATTAATATCCATGGTATTCCCTCTCGTATGTTAAGGGGAAAGGATTATTGCGCCGCAGCAGGAGCAACAACAGCAACAGGTGCAGTAGCAGCCGCTTCTTTAGCTTGACCAACGAATGGGTTGCTGAAGAAAATGAACAGACCCAGACCAACAGCGATCATTGGTACGGCGTCAACCAGACCCATAACAACGAAGAATTTGGTTTGCAGTTGTGGACCCAGCTCAGGTTGGCGTGCAATCGCTTCGATGAAACGACCACCGAGGATACCAATACCAATCGCTGCACCCAGTGCACCAAATGCCAGCAGAAGGGCGCCAGCGATAGCTGTTAGACCGATTAAATTTTCCATTTCGAGTGACCTCAAGGTTGGTTAAAACAAAAAAACAAGGTTAAGTTTAAGTTAAAGCAAAAATCAATGTGCATACACATCATAGAGCCAGATCAGACAGAGCCTGATCTGGCGTAAAGCATTAATGTTTCTCGACCGCCATCGCCAGATACACGATCGTCAGCATCATAAAGATGAACGCCTGCAGGGTGATGATCAAGATATGGAAGATTGCCCAAGGCACAGACAACGACCACTGCAGCCAGAATGGCAGCAAACAAATCAGAATGAAGATCAGCTCACCGGCGTACATGTTGCCGAACAACCGCAGTGCCAGCGACACAGGACGGGCGATGAATACGATCATTTCCAAAACAAAGTTGATCGGCATCAGTACCGCCTGGATCAGCTTGTTTTTGGCTTGGAACGGCTGCATGGTGAGCTCACCAACAAAACCGCCCACACCTTTTACTTTAATCGCATAGAAGATATTCAGTGCAAATACAGTCAACGCCATACCCATGGTGATGTTCGGATCGGTGGTCGGCACCACTTTAAAGAACACATGATGTGGATCAGCACCAAAGAAGGTTGCACCGATCCACTGAGCAGCACGTGGAATGAAGTCGACGGGGATCAAGTCCATGAAGTTCATCAGGAAGATCCAGACGAAAATGGTCAGCGCCAGTGGTGCGATCAGCTTCGAGGTACCATGAAAGGTATCGCGTACGCTGGTGTCGACAAACTCAATGATCATTTCCACAAAGGCTTGAAAGCCACCGGGCACACCGGCTGTAGCACGACGTGCCAGCAGACCAAAGGCCACGCAAAAGACCAGACCTAATGCAATTGACCAACCCAGCGAATCGAGGTTGAAGGCGGCGAAGCCCATGGCCTTTGACTCTGCTGCGTTATGGGCCAGTTGCCAGTTACCGGTCACTGGATCTTTACCATAGGTTAAATGGGTGAGATGGTGGGTAATATACTCGGCGGAGGTGAGTGTCTGCTGTTCAGCCATTGGGCACACCTAATAAGACTAAGTTAATATGAAAACTAATAAAATCTAAGCAATCTGCGTGTCAATCGGACACATCAGCAAAGTCCCAGACTCAAAACTCTAAAATACTGTACAAGGTCGACACCATGAGCGCCGCCTAAAAAACCAACCCTACCCAGCGCCACACAGCGTGACGTTTGCCCCATACTTCTTGCGCTTTGCGCTATTTTTACAACCCAGCTTACAGGCTTAAACGACGGCATCACAGACTACAGGGCGGACAAGTCATCTAGATGACGATATACCTCATTCACGTCTTACACCGCTGGCATCTGCACTACACCTCAGGTATTGCGCTGACTACGATCAAACCACAGCGGATAAAACCAGCCTACGGCCTGCACGGCAATAAAACCAAACAACAGGGCAAGCGGCGAAAGATCGGCGACCGTGCGAAACGCCACAAAAAAACCGGCACCAATAATGACAAACTTACCCAACAGACCCTGATAAAAGCCCGCCAACATCAAGCGCGGATTCCCACCATGGCGAAAGGCCTTCAATGCCACATAACCACTGGCCAACCAACTGATCAGCGCGCCGATCGCGGCACTCTTGCCCAATTGCAGACCGAAAACGGCACTCGCAACCAAGGCAACCAGCACAATCATCGCGGCTTGGGTTGCGACCAACCCCACGGGAAACTTAAGCTGTATCAAAGGACTGGGCTTCGTCATCAACCATCCATACCGGCTTAATCGTGTGCTGCATATACACCCCGTACAGTCGCGCGCTGACGCACACCTGTATAAGTGTTCGAAATTTCACCACTTTAGGGCGCGCTCATTATAGTTATGTAACGGCTTTGTTGCAAGGGCAGCGGCGGTAATGATTGCTTTTTAATTAATAGACAGGTGTCTTTTTGCACCCTTTTTTACTGCAACATCGGGTGTCTTAGCGCTATGTAAAGAAGTGTAAAAGCGCTAAATCACCCTCGATCACACTCACGGTTTACAGGTTTTTAATTCACGCACCAGCGCCTGCCACCCTTGGACAAAATCATGGGCATCGGTCATCACTTCGTCGATCGGATAGGACTCTATCGGACGCAGCTTTTCAATCAGGGCGGGGCTTAGCGGGCGCTCAACAAACAAACACATGGTCTCGGCATGCGGGCGATGCTGGCTCAGCCAGACCAGTTGTCCCGCGGCAGGCGGCAGGTCCGGATCGCTGGTCAGCGCACCGGCAAACCGCAGTTGAACGGCCGGTTCGAGGTACTGGTAAGCGTCGTGATACGCCCAGTAAGTCCGCGGTGAATTCGCCCGCTCCTGTGCAGCGACAGCAAGGAGGGCTTGGCTGAACTTTTCAGCATTGTGGAGATATTGTGGAGCTAATTTCGGGAATTGCTGGGCGCGTACCGCGGCGATGGCATAGGCGATGCCGACGGCATTGGCCGGGTCAAGCCAGATATGTGGATCGAGCGTGCCTGCTATCGGCCGTCCCTGTAAATCGCGCAGCGGTAAGCGCCGAAATGCCTTGAGGTCAAACAAGGCAACCGCATTACGCTGATGTTCGAGCAGATTGGTCAACGAGGACTCGTAGTCGCGGCCAAACCAAACCACAAAGTCGGCGTTTTTGAGCAACAGGCGGTCGGAGGGCTTGAGACTGATGTCGTGACCACTGGACGCCTCGGGCAACAGCGCGACGGGCGTCTCGATGCCCTGTGTCACGGCCTTGGCGATCAGGTACAGCGGATGTGTGGTCGCCACCAGAGTGCCGGCCTGTGCAGACTGCAGTCCGCACAGTTGCAGCAGCAATGCCATGCCCACCCAATGTACAATGGACATGCCCTTTTGATATACCTGCTTGCTCATGGTGATCTCAACCTAAATTCAGGCATTATGTTACACTATTACATAACGTGCGCGTAAGACATCATGCAGCGCCACCACTGATGAGGGCATGGCCATGGCCATCAAACAAATCCAACCCCAGCCGACTGCTGCAGATCCACATGCGGCGGGTCAGTGTATGTATGGTCATCATCAGCACGACCACAGCATCAAACATCACAGTCATGACCATAGCCTGCATGACACACATACCCACTCCATCGCGACACGCCTCACCGATGCCGAAGCGGAGTGCGCGCGCCGTGGGGTGCG
>JASLJP010000344.1 GCA_030152425.1 Aquirhabdus sp. | reverse complement strand
CGTGCCGGTCCACATGCCTTTACTTGCAGCGCTAGAAGCACAGGGCATTCGACCTGCTTCAGGCTGCCGGATGGGGTTGTGTAATACCTGTGCGTGCATCAAGCAGTCTGGTACGACTGAGCACATCTTAAATCAGGATCGTAATGACGAAGCGGGTAGCACGGTACGGATCTGTGTCAGCCGTGCCTGTAGCGATATCAGCCTTGCGCTTTAAGCCCGAATTTCAGTTTAATAAAATAATGAGTACTTCACGATGAGTAGTTTAAGCCGTAGCCTGAGCCACGAAGAGTTGCAACAGTTTGCTGCTGAGATTGACGCAGTGCGCGCACAGGTGGTATCGCAGTTGGGCAGCGAAGATGCCCGCTATATTCGTCGTATGGTCAAAGCCGTCCGCTATAGCAATGCTGCGGGTAGACTGCTGCTGATGGCCAGCTTCTTTCCACCGGCATGGGTTGCAGGAACTGCATTGCTCAGTCTCTCCAAGTTCATGGAAAATATGGAGGTCGGGCATAATGTCATGCATGGTCAGTATGACTGGATGGGCGATCCGACCTTAAATGGCAAGACCTATGAATGGGATATCGTAGGGACGGCAGATCATTGGCGCAAAACCCATAACTACATGCACCATACCTATACCAATATCAAAGGCGTCGATGATGATATTGGCTATGGCGTGCTGCGTTTGGTCCCTGAGCAGCGCTGGAAGCCATTTTTTCTGGGTCAACCTGCTTATGCCGTGATTTTTGCTTTGCTGTTTCAATGGGG
This sequence comes from Aquirhabdus sp., assembly GCA_030152425.1. GTDB lineage: Bacteria > Pseudomonadota > Gammaproteobacteria > Pseudomonadales > Moraxellaceae > Aquirhabdus. Next base: position 1,840 of record JASLJP010000344.1, on the reverse strand, counting down.
GGTGGCGATTCAAGAACTGCGCTTAGGGTTGTTGTTTAACGGCAAAAAAACCATGGATCAGTTCAAGGTCGAATTCGAGCCCACCAAACAAAAAATGATCAAACAACTGGTCAAAGACTACGTCGTATTTCCGCTGCTGGCAGGCCCAATGTTTTTGCCGGTGTTTGCGGGTAACTTTGTGGCCAATGGGATCCGTAATATCTGGACGTTTTCCATCATTTTTTGTGGTCACTTCACGGCAGATGCCGAAATATTTCCGAAGAGTGTGCTGAAAGAAGAAAGTCGAGGCCATTGGTACATGCGCCAAATTCGCGGTTCGTCCAATCTGTCGGGCGGTAGACTCTTTAATATACTCTCGGGCAATCTCAGCCATCAAATCGAGCATCATTTGTTTCCTGATATCCCCGCTTGGCGTTATGAGGCGCTATCCGTAGAGATCAAAGACATTTGCAAACGCTATGGCCAGCATTATAACGAAGGCTCGTTCTTCAGCCAGTATGCGCAAGTGGGGTGGCGTATCTTGCGCCATGCATTCCCATCAAAAACAAATCCATCGGATTTTAGCCAACGTACGCTCGCCGCATGATATAAAAACGTTTACCGAACCACGACCAAGCTACGACATCCCCTGTTTGTGCGCATTGATCCTCTCGATTAAGATCAGTGCCCACAGGACGATGGGATAGGCGAGGGCGTGCCGTATGGCGCAGATTAAAATTTTAGACTGCACACTGCGTGATGGTGGTTATATCGTGGGTGCGCAGTTTGGCGATGAAGTCATTGCCGCGATGATTCAGGGGCTGGTTGATGCTCAGGTAGATGTCATCGAGTGTGGTTTTCTTCAGGACCAACATTATACCACCGGCTCTACGATCTTTAATTGTACTGCACAGGTGCGCCCCTTTCTCCCGGCTGACCGTGCAGGCAAATCCTTTGTGCTGTTGGCGGACTATAGTCGTTATCAGATCGAACAATTAGAGCCGTATGATGGCCGCTCGATCGACGGCATCCGCGCTTGCTTTTTTAAACATGAATTTATGGATGATCGCGCAGGACTAGTCGCGTTTTTTCGTCAGATTCAAGCTCAAGGCTATAACCTCTCGATTCAGCCTGTAGATGCTCAAAGTTACAGTGAGGCAGAGTGGTGCGCGTTGATGGACTGTATCAACCCGCTCGCACCGCATACCTTTTCGATCGTAGATACCTTTGGTTCAATGTACAAAGAAGACTTGCAGCGTATTTTTGAGCAGACCCAGCAGATATTAAGTCCATCGATACAGCTCGGATTTCACTCACACAATAATCTACAAATGTCTTTTGCCCTATCTCTCGATTTAATCTCCTTATGTCAGCATCATCAACGCGATGTCATTATTGATGCGACGATTTTTGGCATGGGGCGCGGCGCAGGCAATACCAATATAGAATTGTTAATGCATTATCTTAATCGTCGTTACCATAGGCATTACGATATCGAGGGGCTCTGTGCCCTCTATGATCGATTTGTGGCGCCGTTGCAGTTGGGGCGTGATTGGGGCTATAGCATGGCGCATTTCTTGGCCGGTGCGTACGCGACGCATAGCAACAATATTGCATACCTATTGCAAAAAGATCTGATCAACGCCACTGCAATTCATCAGATTTTGTCCGAAATATCCCCCGAAATGCGTAAGCGATATCATTATGATGCATTAGAGCAGGCCTATATTCGTCATCAGCATAAAATAGATGCTTAGTTGGATAGGGTGCCATATCGACATATCACATCGGGTCACACGGCGCGGTGAATAATGCCGCGCTGGTATAGGTCATTATAGTTGGATAGGGTAGATGTCGTAGT
>JASLJP010000112.1 GCA_030152425.1 Aquirhabdus sp. | reverse complement strand
TCGCATGCAGCAGCGTACAGCAGGGCAATATGAGCAATAGGCTGAGCGTTTTCATCAGTCGACCACCACTTCTCGAAACATACCGGCTTCCATGTGATACATCAGGTGGCAGTGCCATGCCCAGCGCCCTTGAATCCCTGTGACGTCAAAGGAGACTTTCTGTGCTGGCTGAACGAGGAAGGTGTGTTTACGCACCTGTAAGTCACCCTGAGCATTGCGGATGTCGCTCCACATGCCATGCAGATGCATCGGGTGGCTCATCATGGTGTCATTCACCAGACTGATGCGCACGCGTTCGTTGATGCCCAGTCTGACCGGTTTGGATTCTTTAAAGGTTAGGCCATCAAAGCCCCAGATATAGCGCTGCATATTGCCCGTGAGGTGCATCTCGATCTCACGTGTCGGTGCGCGCTGTTCTTGCGTTGCTGCGCCGATGCTGTGTAGGTCGGCATAGGTCAGCACGCGGCGACCATTATTGCGCAAATTCACCCCCGGATCGTTGAGGGCGGTACGCGGCATGCTGACCTGCATATCACTGCTAAAGCCATGCTCGCTGGCGGCATGGGCGGCGGTTGCCATGCCCATAGCGCCGTGCATATCGTGTCCCGCCATGCTGTCTGTCATGTTGCCCATCATATCGCCCATGGTCAGCCACTGGATTTTATCCACTGCGGGGATGGGTGCGCGGAGACCGGCTTGTACGGCGAGCGTGCCGCAGGCATAGCCGCTGCGGTCGATGTTTTGGGCAAACAGGGTGTAGGCATCCTCGGTGGGGTGGACGATCACATCATAGGTCTCGGCTACGCCGATGCGAAACTCGTCGACTGTCACCGGCTCGACTGCCAGACCGTCGCTGCCAACGATGGTCAGTTGCAAACCCGGTATTCGCAGGTCGAAAATGGTCTGTGCGCTGCCATTGATGATCCGCAAGCGGATTTTCTCGCCGCGTTTAAAGACGCCGGTCCAATTGCTGGCCGGGTTTTTGCCATTCAGTAAATAGGTGTAGGTCTGTGCCGATAGATCACTAAAGTCGGTCGGACTCATGCGCATCTCATTCCACATCCGCCGCTTGGCCATGGCGTTCCGCCAACCCAATTGCTGGGAGTCGCGGTACAGTTGTAGCGCGGTCGGCTGCTGGTAGTTATCAAAGCTAGAGTTGGCTTTCAGACGTGACAGGAGCCGCATTGGATCTTCGTCTGTCCAGTCGGACAGCAGCACGACATAGTCGCGATCTGGAGCAAGGGTTTCAGGGATACGCGGTTCAATGATGATCGCACCCATCAGCCCGGTTTGTTCCTGAAAACCGGAGTGCGAGTGATACCAATACGTGCCACTCTGCTGCACCGTAAACTGATAGGTAAATGTTTCACCGGGCATGATGCCGAGAAAGCTGATGCCCGGCACCCCGTCCATGGCATAGGGCACCAGTAGGCCATGCCAGTGGATAGAGGTTGCTTCTTTGAGACGATTGGTGACGCGGATGGTGACGGTGTCGCCTTCCTTGACGTGTAAGGTCGGGGCGGGTAGGCTGCCATTGACCACGGTCGCACGGCGCGGCGTGCCGGTATAGTTGACCCACCGTTCGTCGATCACCAAATCGAAGCTGCTGCCATAGAGCTGCGGGGTGTCATTGCCACTCGGCTGCATCTGCTGCGCCGCCCATGCGCCCGCGCCAGGCAGTAGCCCACTGCCTGCCCAGAGGCCGCCCAGCGCCAGACCTTGGACAAATTGACGGCGAGAGACAGCAGGGCGAGGGGACGTGGACATAGGCTTAATGAGTGCGGGCAGGCGTGAGTATCAGGGGAAGTTCGAGGGCAAAGTAAAGCATAAAAAAAGAACCTAAACGGTTCTTTTTTGGTTATTTTGTCATGCAGACAGCTACTTATGCTTTTGCATGCAAGGCTGTGCCGGCCATCTTGATCCCCGCCCAGCCATGCTGGATAAAGTTGCGGATATTCTGATGATCTGTGCCGTCGGGATGCGCACGCACGCTGGCTGCATGCTCGGCAAACAGTTTGACTGTATCGTCGATGCTGAGGTCGTTGAGCTGGGCAAAGGCAAATACTCGACAACTGCCAGAGTTTTCACCGGCGGCATTATGCACACTGCCATTGTCGAAAGCGGTCGGGGTGAATTCATAGCGCTCATTGATAAAGGCCAGCACATCGCTGAACTGCGCGCAGCCCTGATCAAGCGTCTGCAGCAGGGTAGAGACAGATGTCGTCATATCGAGACTCAGAGGAAATAAATAAAGCCGCTATCTTAGCGGTTTCACAGGCAAAAAGCCCAGTATCAGGCTGGGCTTTTTGCTGTCATGCGTTCGGCTCAGCCTTTAATATAATGCTCAGTCAACGGTCTAAAGTTATCGTTGACCTTGAGCCGCACCATGTTCCAGTAGAAGCCGCTGACGGTGCGATTGACCATCATGGTTTCGGCAGAAGGCATAAAGGACTCCCAGTATTGGGTCGATTTTTTCAGTTGCTCAACAACTTGCAAATGCACGGTGCTGGCACCAAAGTCAAATTGCTCGGAGATCGAGGTGATCAGGATTCTATTCCACGCCAGATAAAAATCAGCGGGAATCTGGCCATGATGGTTACGCACTTTCAGGACGCGCAACATGTCTTCCATCAGCGGGACGTTTTCATCCAGCGAGGCGCTGACCAGTTTTTTATAGGTTTGCACCAGCGGCAGATCCAGCTCCTTCACCCCCCCAAAGTCATAGACCACGACGGTGCCGTCCGGTCTAAAAGCGAAGTTGCCCGGGTGCGGGTCGCAGTGGAAGCTATGCAGGACAAAGATCTGCTGGGCACACATGTTAAACAGGCGGTCGCCGATTTCTTTACGCACGGCCACCGGATATTCGGCTGCTTGCTCCATGGTATCGCCCAGCTCTTCACTCAGGGTCAAAACCCGACGACTGCTATATTCCGGAAAGACCTTGGGAATGATGAGCTTGGGGTCTTTGAGGCTGTGAAACGCGCGAAAGACATTGAGGTTATGCGCCTCATGGAGGTAGTTCAACTCATGGTGCAGGCTTTCACGAATTTCGTGAAACAGCGCATCTTGCAGTTTACGGTCGATCTTGATCAGACCGGCTAATTTAAACGCCATGCGCAGTTGTTTCAGGTCGCTGTCACAGCTCTCGGCCACACCGGGGTACTGCACCTTGACCACGACTTTCTGGCCGTCAGGCAGCACGGCGCGATGCACCTGACCGATGGATGCCGCAGCAAAGGAGGTTTCTTCAAAACTTTGGAAAATCTGTTCCAGCGGTTTGCCCAGCTCTTTTTCCACTTGGCCGCGGATCACCGAAAAGGATACGGCAGGCGCTTGGCGCTGCAGTTTTTCCAGTGCCTTAGCAATCTCGGGGGGAAACAGATCTTGGTACTGCGAGGCGATTTGTCCCACCTTCATCGCCGCACCTTTCATATGGCCCAGCGTTTCGGCAATCTGGCTGCCGATTTCTTCGTACATGGAGATGCGGGCAGCCGCTTTTTCTTCGTCAGAACTGTTGCGCGATTTAAAGGAGTTTGAGACGGCTTTACTGGCAATACTTGCGGTCATCCCTGCAAGTTTGAGAAAGCGGCCACCAGCTGAACTGGTTGGTTTGGACATGGTGAAACTCCCTCTACTTACCGTTTTTATCGGCCTGTCGATTTGATTTAATTGTTAGATGCCAGCGAACGACACGCTGCATATAGCATGTCATGCTTTGTACTGCATTGGCAATGCGCCCTATCGTTGGAATTAGCTGTTTAAGCTATGGTTTTGTAAGAAGTTGGCAGTAGGTGTGTAAGCGCTGCAATGGGTACTAGTT
>JASLJP010000095.1 GCA_030152425.1 Aquirhabdus sp. | reverse complement strand
AAGTCGCTGTCTGTACCATCGTTTTTGTAGGCCGATGTGCCCGGTACGATGGGATCACCCAGTGCGGTGATGATCGCGAAGCTATAGCCAGCAGGGACAGAAACTTTGTCTTCGAGGCTTTTCGGTACAGCCGCAAAACCGAGGCTTTTCAGCGGCGCATCGGCTGCTGGTGGCGTGGTTGGTACTACGGTGTCTTCATCATCGTCCGAGCAGCCGGTCAGGCCTAAGCCCATGCCACCGACCATGGCCAAACCCGATACTGCAGCAGCGGAGCGCAGTACGCTACGGCGGCTCAGGGTATGAGCTTGGATGAGATCAGAGATATGTGGGTTATCGGTAGGGTTGGAGTCTTCGTGGTCGAGATCGAGTTCTGGAGTGTGTGTCATGATTGCTTCCGAGCTGGCAAAAAAGGAAATGGCTGGGGTGTTAAATCTCGACCATGCTAGAAGATATAGATGACACAGCTCTGACGTAATGATGACGATTCGGTGAAAGAATGATGACAGGGGGGCAATAAAAACCCAGCGATAGCTGGGTTTGAAGGGGACAACAGCGGACTCGGGATTAGAGATCCCAGATCGCTTGTGCCTCGCGCAAATTGAGCGTGCCTTCATAGATGGCGCGGCCGGTGATCGCACCGAGGATGCCGGGCTGGCCTTTGAGCGCATGGATGTCGTCGAGATTGGTGATGCCGCCTGAAGCGATCACGGGCAGGCCGCAGGCCGTGGCCAGCGCGACGGTCTGGGTGACATTGACCCCCTGCATCATGCCGTCCCGTGCGATATCGGTATAGACGATGCTGGACACACCGGCATCGGCAAAGCGTTTGGCCAGATCGGTGGCTTTGACATCAGTGACATTGGCCCAGCCATCGGTAGCAACCCAGCCGTCTTTGGCATCAATGCCGACGATGATATGGCCGGGATAGAGACGGCAGGCTTCTTCGACAAATTCAGGCTCGCGCACGGCCTTAGTGCCGATGATCACGTAGGACACGCCCGCTTCGAGATAGTGTTTGATGGTTTCCAGTGAGCGAATCCCGCCACCGATCTGGATCGGCAGGGTGGGGTGCACTTTGGCGATGGCTTCAACCACGCTTTTATGAATCGGCGTTCCTGCAAAGGCACCGTTGAGATCGACCAAATGCAGGCGGCGTGCGCCTTCATTGACCCAATGGGTTGCGGTCGCAACGGGGTCATCGGAAAACACGGTATCGTCTTCCATGCGGCCTTGTTTCAGGCGCACACATTGACCATCTTTAAGATCGATTGCAGGAATTAAGAGCATAAGGAGTCAGCACTGATAAACGAGGGCGCTATTATGCCATTGTAGGGAGTTTTTTTCGCGTAAAAATTGGCGGAGTCGCTAAGTCCTGTACAGCGCCCGGTTTGGACGCTATACAGGTCGTGCATGGATGGTTTAGCTGGCTGAAGCCGGCGCTGTGATGGATTCAGTGGTCGTGGTGGTCGTTGTCGACTCTGTGGTTGTTGCGCTCGGCGCGTAGCTGTCTGTCGCGGTAGCCGTTGCCTCAGTGCTGCTGGACTCAGAGTACTGCGACTGTGCTGCGGCTTGCTTTTGCTGGGCGCGCTCGATATAGCCTTTATACGCAGGGATCGAGAATGCCGCCAAGACGATGCCTAGCAGCACGAGCGCGATATAGATCCAGCCAACGACGACCTCCCAACCTGGGGTGACGCGCTGTGGGCCGAAGCGATTTGGGCCTTTGGTGCCAGGGGCCACAAGGATATAAATCCAGAAAACAAAGCTGGCTAGTAGTGCGATGCCCGAGATGATCGGCGTCGTCACTGCGGCAATGAGACTGCCTGGCAGGAAGGCATAGGCCAGTAGAATCCACCAGCCGGAAAGATCCAAATCGTGTATACGGCGAATAGCAAAGATAATACCAATCGCCAGTATGGCGATATAGAGCAGCCCGGCAGCGATCAGCGTACCAAAGCCGAGGTTGCCAAACGGATTCCCGCTTTGGATACCACTGAATGCGGCTGAGCCGATCAGGATAAAAAAGATAACCGCGAACACCAGTCCCGAGACGAGTGACCATGCCAGAAAGGATAAGCGGCTAAAGCGGCCACGAAACGACCATGGCGCATCATTGGTAAGTTCGCTGTATTCCGGTTGGGTTGGAATAGGAGGGGTGTAGTTAGAATCGGTCATTATATTTTCCTTGTATTCATTTATAAAAGCAGTGGTGCTAATGCAATGATATAAAGGAGTTATGACACTAAGTCAACGCAAATGGAATTTTGGGTATTATTTTAAACAGATTTATAAATCAAGACGCAGGGGATATAAAAGCAAGCGGCGAACCTAGATTCGCCACTCGACAAAATTTTTCAACAATTGCAGACCCGCGGTGTGACTTTTTTCCGGATGGAACTGCACGGCAAACAGATTGTCGCGGCTTAAGCTACAGACAAAGCGCTGACCGTAGTCACAGGTTGCTGCAGCGATTGATGGATCCTGCGGTGCGACAAAGTAGCTATGCACAAAATAAAAACGGCTGTCTTGTGCGATGCCTTGCCACAGTGGATGGCTCGGATCGGTCTGCTGAACTTGGTTCCAGCCCATATGCGGCACTTTCAAACCCGCAACATCAGGGAAGCGTTGGACTTGACCTGGCAGGATGCCGAGACAGTCGACGCCGCCGTTTTCACTGGAGTGCTGCATCAGTGCTTGCATGCCGACACAGATCGCCAGCACGGGCTTGTTAAACACGGCGTTTTTAACGGCGATATCCACACCTGCCTCCTGCATGCCCGCCATACAGTCGCGCATGGCACCGACACCCGGAAAGACGATTTTGTCCGCCTGAGCGATCAGTTTGGGGTCATGAGTGACATCGACGGTCGCGCCGACGTGCTCCAGCGCCTTGGCGGCCGAGTGCAGGTTGCCCATCCCATAGTCCAGTAATGCAATACGGGTCATAGGCTACCCTTGGTCGACGCGATGGTGCCTGCTGCACGTGGATCGGCTTCGCAGGCCATGCGCAGGGCACGAGCGAATGCTTTAAACACGCTTTCGATCTGGTGATGGCTGTTTTTGCCTTTCAGATTGTCGATATGCAGTGTCATCAAGGCGTGATTGACGAAGCCCTGAAAAAACTCGGAAAACAGATCGACGTCAAAGGTGCCGACGCGCGCACGGGTATAGGGGATGTCCATAAACAGTCCCGGACGACCGGAGATGTCGACGACCACACGTGACAGCGCCTCATCGAGCGGTGCATAGAAATGGCCGTAGCGACGGATGCCTTTTTTGTCACCCAATGCTTGGAAGAAGGCTTGGCCTAGAGTGATGCCACAGTCTTCAACCGTGTGGTGGTCATCAATGTCCAGATCACCGATGCACTCGATGTCGATATCAAACAACCCATGACGTTTGATCTGATCGATCATATGGTCAAGGAAT
>JASLJP010000078.1 GCA_030152425.1 Aquirhabdus sp. | reverse complement strand
CTTGAATGGTCAGCGTGCTGCGGCAGATGCGGCCTTGCCGCAAGCGCTCGCCGACTGGCAGGCCAATACCAAGCCCCGTGGTGAAGTTTATCTGGTCGGTGCAGGTCCAGGCGATCCGGATTTGCTGACCTTCAAAGCACTGCGCCTCATGCAGCAGGCCGATGTCGTGGTCTATGACCGTCTGGTGTCCAAGCCGATCATGGAGCTGGTGCGCCGCGATGCCGAGCGCATCTATGTCGGCAAGGCGAGCGCCGATCACGCCGTACCGCAAGAAGACATCAATCACCTGCTGGTACGACTGGCGCAAGAAGGCAAACGCGTTTGTCGCTTGAAGGGCGGTGACCCGTTTATCTTTGGTCGCGGCGGGGAGGAGATCGAACAGTTGGTCGCCTCCGATGTAGCCTTTCAAGTGGTGCCGGGTATCACGGCGGCATCGGGCTGCAGCGCCTATGCGGGCATCCCGCTGACCCACCGCGACTACGCCCAGAGCGTGCGCTTCCTGACCGGCCATCAAAAAGCCGGTTCGCCCGAGCTGCCATGGGATGAGTTGATCTATGAGCATCAGACCCTCGTGCTGTATATGGGCTTGGTTGGCCTGCGTAACATCTGCGCCCAACTGATCGCCCACGGCCTGCGTGCCGATATGCCAGTCGCGTTGATCAGCAAAGGCACCACACCGGAGCAGCAAGTCATCGTCGGCACCGTCGCCACCATCGCCGATCAGATCGAAGGTCAGCATATCCATGCACCGACGCTGACCATCATCGGCGAAGTTGTGACGCTGCGCGACAAGCTGCGCTGGTTTGATTGATGCAGATCACCACCGATAAAAAAGGACTGCATATGCAGTCCTTTTTTTATGTAGGCGGTTACGTGGATTATGAACCCGATCCATCAGCGACGGCGAACGAGATGCGGCGGTTTTTAAACTTGCCTTGATCGGTTACGTTATCGGCGATGGGTTCAGCAGAGCCGACACCTTTGGCTGACAGCGCACCTGCATCAACACCTTGGCTGACCAGATAAGCCACCACGGATTTCGCACGGCGTTCGGATAGCGCTTGGTTGCTCTTCTCATTGCCAGTGGAGTCGGTATGACCGGTGACGGCCAGTTTCAACGTCGGGATGGCTTTGATCAGGGTCACGGCTTTGTCCAGCACGGCTTTGTTTTCTTCCGGCAGGGCATCCGAGCTGGTGGCGAAGTTGATCACTTGCAGGTTCAGTGCGTGGATCACGTCTTCTGGCTTGGCATTGCTGGCGTCGATCGCGCCCAAAGCGTTGGTTGCTGCGGTGACACCATTGGCCACGGCGGCGTTGGCATCCAGTGCCGCTGCTGCTGCGACGGTCACCCCTGTGCCAAACAGCGCTTTGAGGCGATCAACCAGACCTGAGTTTGCGGCGGCGTCCGGACCATTGACGGTCACGGTGTTGCCGTTCAGATCAAAGCTGGAGTTGGGTACGCCTTTGATCGCACCAAGTGACTCGCTGAGCCCCGCCAGACCGGCAAACGAGGTGTCGTATGCGGCATTGACGCTGATATTACATTTGGCGGCAGGACCAAACTGGGCTTGAATCGCTTTGTTGAAGTTTTCCAACAGATCGGCGTTGCCCACGGTGCCTTGGCAGGTGACCAGTTCGCCGTGTGGACCGGTGCTTAAGGACAGTACCGCTGGCGTCAACGCAGCCGCAGTTGCGGTCGTGGCGACCGGTGCTGCAGGTACAGCGACCGGCACGGGCTCGGTGGCACAGCGACGCCAGAAGAACAGCACGATCAGTGCCAGCGCCAGCAGCGCTAGCCAGGGCAGGAAGCGTTTAAAGAACGATGGTGGCTCGGCCACGACCCGGTTGACCGATGAGGTCGCGTGGTTGACGCGGTCACTGGCACCATGGGCGGTCTTGTGCAGCAGATCGCTGGCGGCATGCAGTTTGTCCGATGCCGCTGCAGTCGTGGCTGCGACAGCAGCAGTGGCCGCGGCAGCGGCGGCTGCGGTGGCAGCAGAGGTTTTGTTGGCCAGTTCAGCCGCGGCATCGGTCGCGCCAGATACGGCATGCGATGCAGTGTCACCGAGATTGGAGGCGACTTCAGTGGCTTTGTCTTTGAGATTTGCTGCGACATCGGCGGCTTTGTCGGTGACATTGCCCAGCACTTCGGCGGCTTTTTCACCCACGTTGCCCGCGACTTCGGTCGCTTTCTCACTGACGTTGTTGAACACCTCAGAGGCTTTCTCACTGACGCTGCTCACGATGCCTGAGGCTTTGTCTGAGAGGCTTGCACCGCTGTCAGTCACGCCGCCCAGAGCTGAGGAGGCGGCATCGGTGGCTTTGTGGGCGACTTCGGTGGCGGTCTCCGCGATGGCATCACCGGCTTGACGCAGCAGCGAGCCGAGGCTGGCGACGCCTTCTTTGACGGTATTGAGGGTGGTCAGGCCGATCAGTGCAGGCAGGCCAGCGGCCGCGTAGATCCAGTCTGGAAAGTGGCCTTGCAGATGTTCAGATTGGCCTTCGAGCAGCTCATTGATGCCTTCTTTGCCGAGGCTTGCGGTTTTGTCCAGCTCATGGATGGCGTTCAAGCTATGCTCGGCCACCAGATTGAGCGCTTTCAGGCTAGTGCCATCATCCACACCGCCCAAGCTACGCAGTTCGTTATGCGCTTGGGTGAATTCGGCGTTTTGCCACAATGCACTGGTGTTACGGGTGTCGATAATGTCGAGAACCGCGCTGGTGCCTTCGGTTTTATTGATGGTGACCAAACGACCCAGTACCAGAGCCAGTGCGGCATTGATGAATCCTGTCGCTTTGTCCGGGCTTAAGCCTAAGTTCTGTGTGGTTTCGCTGACGAGTGCAGCGCCTTCCGTTTCACGTAAATGCTGCAATAGGGATAACGTCATTGTAAGTTCCTCTCTCATCTTGTGGTGGATTATGTTTGATTAAAATACTTTACACAAACAATGGCTTGAAGTGGAGCTTTTCCTACGTTTTGCAACGTTTTTAAGTCGGTCTTCTTACGATTTCTTTTATAACATGGCAGGACAGGGCGCGTTATCACACATGCAGCGTTGCATAGATGAGAACTAAACAATGACAAATCACGACGTTGAACGCTTTATGACCTGATTACGTTCGATCCTAGCGCGACTATTGATGATCAATTGTGCGTGAAACGTAACTGGTTGGTCATAAAGTGCAAACAGAGCATCTACACGGGGTGAACGTAAATGCTCTATGCCGAATGCGGAAAGTATGGCGTGGCCGTGTGACAAAACTGGCGTTAGTCGAGCACGCGGAGGGTGGATTTTTTGACAGGGGGCTGTTCGACTTCTTCCGCGCTCAGCGCCGCTGTGCTGTGGTCGTTGCCGGTCTCACTGGCGGTTGCCGGATATTCATTGGCATCAAAAAACAGTCCTTGACCATTTTCACGCGCATACAAACCCATAATGGCACGCATCGGCACATAGACTTGCTGGGCGACTCCGCCAAAACGGGCGCTAAAACCGACCGAGTCGTTGTCCATCAGCAGTTGTTGCACGGCATGCGGGGCGATGTTGAGCACGATCTGGCCATCCTTGATGTACTGTTTAGGCACAAAGACACCGTGTTCTTCGGCGTTGATCAGCAGGTATGGCGTCAGGGCGTTATCGTTGATCCATTCATAGATGGCACGTACCAAGTACGGGCGGGTCGGGCTGACGGTAGGCGTAGTCATGGCGCATTCTCGCGTTTAATCGTGACCGGCGCAGGTGGCGCGGTCGTTGTTGATGAGTCGGGCGCTAACGTCCCGGTTCGACTAATCCCGACTTCTGGATCGCTCCTGATGGGTGAGCGATTTGATAAAAGCGGGACGTTCAAATAGGCGCTGACAATATGTTAGCAGAGGTTTGGCCAGATGGGGGGCGAGTTGTATTTCCATTTGTGGTAAGCGCCAGAGTACAGGCGCCAGCAAGCAGTCACATAGCCCAAAGGTATCACTTAAGAAATAAGGCTGATGACCAAAGAGAGGTGACAAACTGATCAGCGAGTCGGTCAGGGCTTTACGCGCGCTTGCGGCTTTTTTGGGATCGAGGGCGCTGGGGTCGGTCAGCAGGATATCGGCCGCCACCAGCCAGTCACGCTCGATGCGCCACGCGTATTGCTTGACCAGGGCGCGTGCGGCTGGCGCATCGGGATGCAGGCGCGTCTGGCGATAGCGGTCGTCGAGGTATTCCAGAATGATCCGGCTTTCAAACAAACGCAGATCGCGCTCGACCAAGGTCGGTAGCGTGTTATAGGGATTGAGTGCTGCGAGGTCTTCAGGACGGTCATCGGGGTCGACGAGGATCAAGGTGTAGTCGATGTCTTTCTCGGCCAGTGCCAGACGCACGCGGTGGCTGTGGTGGGCGTCTGGGTGTGCGTAGAGAAAAAGCCCGTTCTGCAGCGGCAAGGGGGCGAGCGCTGAGCGTGCAGGTGCAGTCGGAACTATGGGCATGGATACATCGTTTATTTAGTCGATCTAAAAGTATAAAGCAGTTTCACCAGTACGCGCGCCTTTTCTATCAAAATGCGTGCTTTATTCCGCAAGGTTGGCACAGGCGGCATCGCTGCGTCAGGGGTTGTGTCTTACAGCATTCGCAGTTGTTTAGCGGTTGTCCTTGCGGTATTCACGGTGCAACAGATAAACCGGCAGTAGCAGCAGGGTCAGGAATAACAGCACAAATACGCCGTAGCGTTTGCGTGTCGCCGCGCTGGGATCGGCGCTGTATTGCAGAAAATTGACCAAGTCGCCGACTTTGGCGGCAAAGGCCTGATCGCCGACTTGCTGGCGTAGCGGTGCTAAGACATCGGGCATAGCGGTATGGGGGTAAATATGGTTATTGACCCCAGATGGTCGCGTCGTATCGGGATAAAAGCCCTGCAGGTAGCGCGCAACCCAATCGGGGCTGCGTGCTGAGGTGACCAACGACAAGTCCGGCGGTACGCGACCAAACATTTGCAGGGTCAGCTCGGGGCTGAGCTGGGCTTTGATCGGGCTGCTCGATTGGCTCTGGGTGGCGGCTTGCAGACTGTGGACTTGCGCACGCGGCAGGCCGATATCCCGGGCGAGCTGGTCATAGCGGACATACTTTAGGCTATGACAACTGGCGCAGTAATCCATATAGAGCGCTGCGCCGCGTTGGATCGACGCGGGGTCGCTGCGCGGGCTGTCTACGGCGGCCTGTGCCAAACCCACGACGCTGATCCAGCTCAGGGCGATAAGGGCGAGGTGTTTCATCGTGTCACCCGCGTCGGTGGCTGCCTGCAGGTTTCATAGCGGGTATAGAGCGGCATCAGCAGGAAATAGAGGAAATACAGGATAGTACACAGCAGTGCCAGATGTTGGTTGCTGAGGAAAGGCAGCAGTGCATGATCCAGCGGGGTGATGCCGATCACCCCG
>JASLJP010000077.1 GCA_030152425.1 Aquirhabdus sp. | reverse complement strand
AAATGCGAAGCAACTCAGTGGATGCTTCGCTTTTTTGTTTAGCGCCGCTTAGCGCACAAAGGTCTGCCAGCTCACATCACCGAGCACCGTCTCCAGCGTCATCACCAAAGTTTCGCCGCTATGCAGCGCCGCGACACCGGCTGGTGTGCCGGTCATCACCACGTCGCCTTTTTCCAGAGTAAATGTATGGCTGATATGGGCGATCAGACCGATCACGTCAAAGATCATATGGGAGGTCTCGCCGACCTGTTTGGTCACACCATCGACGCTAAAGGTATAGCGTGCGTTTTTGTAGTCAGTGATCGCCTCCGGCGCCAGCCAGTCGCCCAGCACGCAGGAACCGTCAAAGGCTTTGCTACGTTCCCAAGGCAGACCTTTGTCCTTGAGCTGGTTTTGCAGATTACGCAGGGTCAGATCCAGACCCAAGGTCACGCCAGAGATCGCCGCACGGGCTTGAGCCTCGTCGGCGTCTTTGAGCGTATGGCCGATCTGGATCGACAGCTCACACTCAAAATGACACTCCCCCAGACCGTCTTTCCACGTGATGCCGTCGTTCAGGCCGATGAGGCTGGACGGGGGTTTGATAAACAGGATCGGTGGCTCGGATGTGGTCGGTACGGCATTGCCAAGCTCTTTGGCGTGGTCGGCGTAGTTGCGGCCGACGCAGATGATTTTAGACGGTCTGCTCATAGGGTATTTTCCGAATCGGGTGCTGCTGAAGATGGGTGACAGTTTAACGCATAAATATCGGGTACAGGCTCAAAGCGTAACCAGTTCTTTTTCATCCAGTATTCCACCGTGTCTTTGCCCAAGATATGCAGCAGATTGGACAGTAAGGCAAAACGGCCACTTTCGGAATGGAAGAGTACCTTGACCCGTACGCCCTCATCACGACCGGGGTTATAGGCAAAGATCTCGCGGATGTATTCATGGTCACTGGGGTCTAGCGAATGCCCCCAGATCACGATATCGACCAGTTTGATTTTAGCGGCATTATGGTTGCTACTGATCAGCTTTTGCAGCGCCCGGTTTTCCGACAGAAAATGGTAGTCGGTGTTGTTAAACAGCTTTTGCTGATACTTCAAAAAGCCGTAAGCTTTGTATTGCGTCAGCACAATCTCTGGCACACGCTGCACCCCGAGCACGAGCTTTTTATAGTCATTGCCCGCCTGCCCATGTAGGTAGTCGATATTGATCAGGTGGCTGGTATTGCGCGTGTTGCGCTGATAAAACTTGAGGAAGGTTGAGGTGTAGTTAAAGGAGTAAACATCGGTCACGCCGAGTAGCTCTTTATCCAGATAGGCCAAATCCTGCTTGGGGCTAAACGCCCCCACGATCTCGGTCAGGTAGGTATCTAAGATCTGACTAAACTCGATCAGCGCCGTGTTGAGCGCGGCCAGTACGGCCGTATCATTCAGGCGGAAGCTGTTTTTATAGGCGCTAAAGTGCTGGGCATTCAAATCCAGCGCGCGGATCTTTAGCCCGCCACTGCCATAGGCGGGATGGTGCTCGACGCTCAAAAACTTAAACGCAACCATCACATCCAGCATCTGTGGATCGGCGACCAGCGCCGCAAACTCTGGCGCAGTTGCCTCGATACGCAAGCGACTCAGCGCATAGGTGCGTGCGGTATAGGCATGGATCATGGCAATAACAGCGACAAACGCATCCAGCGCCGCGCCGATCTTGCGCTCAAAATCGACCCAAGACGCGATGGCATCGTGCTGCTGGTCAAAGTAGGCGTACCAGAGATTATGGCCGACGCGCTCTTTCAGACTGCGGATCACCGCGTGGTCAAACTGCAGCGAGTCCAAGCTGTACAGCGCTTTGCTGCGCTCAAGAAATGCCGCATCCTGCTCCGCAAGACCAGCAAACAGGTCGTCAAATGGGGTGGTCAGTTTGACAAAGGGGAGCTGGGCAATAGTACGCAGCACGGCCATGACGTGCGTAAAGCTGGTGGGGAGATGGTGCGCCAAATCAAATCCATTGCCGATGACCAAAATCTTCATATTATTGTTATCTCGTCCTGAAAGAATAAGGGCGTAGTGTGAGTACGCCCTTCGTGTCTTACACCCTTAGATCACTTTGCCGGGATTCATGATGTTGTTTGGATCAAACACCTTCTTGATCTCTTTCAGGTAGTCGATCTCAAGGTCGCTGCGCGTGTAGTGCAGGTAGTCTTTTTTGGTCATGCCCACGCCGTGTTCGGCGGAGATGGAGCCGTCGTATTTTTGCACGGTTTCAAAGACATGGGTATTGACCACTTTGCACTTTTCAAAGAACTCTTCTTTGGAGAGGTCAGCAGGCTTTAAGATATTCAGATGTAGATTGCCATCGCCGATATGACCGAACCAGCAGATTTCAAAGTCGGGGTAAAACTTGTTCACGATGGCATCGATATCCGCAATGAACGAAGGTACATGAGTGATCAGTACCGAGATGTCGTTCTTATATGGCGTAAATGGCGCGATGGTTTCGCTGATGTCTTCGCGCAGACGCCACAGGGTCGCGGCTTGGGTTTGGTTTTGGCTCATGACGCCGTCGATAACCCAGCCCTGCTCCATGCAGCTCTCAAAGGTGGCCATGGCATCATCGACGATGGCTTCAAAGCGGCCTTCAAACTCGAGCAGCACGTAGAACGGGCATGGCGTCTCGAATGGACGCGGAATGCCGGTATGGGCAATGACCTTTTGCATGGCCAATTCGCCAAAGAATTCAAAGGCGGTCAGGTCGATACGATTTTGGAATGCGGCGAGGATATGCATCACGGCGTCAAACTCAGGCACACCGAGCACCAGCACGCGCAGGTCTTGCGGTTGGCGTTCCAGCTTCATGTCGACTTCAGTGACGATGCCCAGCGTGCCTTCAGCACCGATCATCAGGTGGCGCAAGTCGTAGCCGGTGGCGTTTTTAATCATGCCTTTATTCAGACGCAGAATATCGCCTTTGCCGGTGACCACGGTCATACCCAGTACCCATTGACGGGTCATGCCGTATTTGATGACCTTAATGCCGCCGGCGTTGGTGCCGATATTGCCGCCGATCTGGCTGGAACCGGCCGAGGCAAAGTCGACCGGATAGTAGAGGCCTTGAGTTTCGGCAAACTGTTGCAACTGCTCGGTGACCATCCCCGCTTGGATACGCACCATACGGTCGGCCGGCAGGAAATCGAGCACTTTGTTCATGCGGTCGAGGCTGACCACGATCTCGCCATTGGTCGCGACTGCACCGGCAGACAGACCGGTACGGCCACCGCTCGGGGTGATCGGCACACCGTATTCATTGGCCAGTTTCACCACGGCTTGGACTTCGAGGGTATTGGCCGGAAAAACCACGACGGAAGGATTTGGCTCAAAATGCTTGGTCCAGTCCTTACCCCAGGTCTTGAGCGTGTCTTCATCGAGATGAACACGCTTCTCGCCGACGGCATCTTGCAGCGCCGTGATCAGTTCTTGCGGCAATTTAGTGGGGATTAAGCTGTTTTTCGGCGCATTCATGTCAGAAAACCTATATGCAGGGTGACGCAATAAAAGATAGAGATATGTTACCATAGCCGCCTAATTTTTTGCTTTGCCGCTATTGCGTAAATTTGAGAGCCCACTTCGAGACCAAATCATGAGTCAGCAGTTTTCTTTGGAAAAAGACAAAATCCGTTTCTTGCTTCTTGAAGGCGTCCATCAGACCGCCCTTGATGAGCTCAAGGCCAATGGCTACACCAACATTGACTATCGTAAAACTGCGCTCGACGAAGATGCGCTGATTGAAGCGATCAAAGATGTGCATTTCCTCGGTATTCGTTCACGCACCAACGTGACAGAGAAAGTCCTCGACGCGGCCAACAAACTGTCGTCGATCGGCTGCTTCTGTATCGGTACCAACCAAGTGGACCTCGACGCTGCCCTGCTGCGCGGCATCCCCGTATTCAACGCGCCCTACTCCAACACCCGTTCGGTGGCCGAGCTGGTACTGGGTCAACTGATCCTGCTGCTGCGCGGTATCCCTGAGAAAAACGCCCTCGTGCATCGCGGTGGCTGGTCGAAATCTGCCGAAGGCTCGTTTGAAGCCCGCGGCAAGACCTTGGGTCTGGTCGGCTACGGCTCGATCGGCTCACAGCTGTCAGTACTGGCTGAATCGCTGGGTATGAAAGTGATCTACTTTGACGTGGTTACCAAGCTGCCACTGGGTAATGCCCGCCAAGTCGCGACCATGGATGAGCTGCTGGAAACCTCTGATGTGGTCTCGCTGCACGTGCCGCAACTGCCGTCGACCAAAGACATGATGGCGGCTGAACAGTTTGCCAAAATGAAAAAAGGCTCGATCTTCATCAACGCCGCACGCGGTACCTGTGTGGTGATCGACGATCTGGCTGCCGCGATCGAAAGCAAGCATCTGGGCGGCGCGGCCATCGACGTATTCCCGAAAGAGCCTAAAGCCAACGACGAAGAGTTCCAATCCCCACTGCGCAAGTATGACAACGTCATCCTGACCCCGCATATCGGTGGTTCGACCTTGGAAGCCCAAGCCAACATCGGTCTGGAAGTGGCTGACAAGTTTGTCCGTTACTCAGACAGCGGCGCGACCATCACTGCGGTCAACTTCCCGGAAGTGTCGATCCCGAAACAAGAAGGCACCCATCGCCTGCTGCACATCCACAAGAACGTGCCGGGCGTACTGTCTGCGGTCAACACCCTGTTCGCCCAAAACGGCATCAACATCTCTGCTCAGAGCCTGATGACCAAAGGCGACATCGGCTACCTGATCATGGACGTCGACAACACCGACTCTGCACTGGCCTTTGAAAAACTGCAAGGCGTTGAAGGCACGATGCGCGTGCGTGTGTTGTACTAAGGTTTAAAGTGAAATAAAAAACCTCGCCAAGTGCGAGGTTTTTTTATGGGTGCAAAACAATCCAAAAGCAGCTAAACCCCAAACCGCATCACACTCGGAAAATCGAGCAAGATGCGCATTTCTTGGATGAGACGGGCGAGATGGTTGCGGTCACGGACGAGGATGGAGATATTGGTGCCTTCTTCGTGGCTCTCTAAGCGCTCTACTCCGCCTTGGAACTGGCGGATGAGATAAATGACTTGGGTACTTTCTTCGTCGGTGATCGGACGGTCGATCTTCAGGTGGACGGGGAAACGGGGATCGGTGTCGGTGGTGGTTTGCCA
>JASLJP010000201.1 GCA_030152425.1 Aquirhabdus sp. | reverse complement strand
TGCCCGATCAGGAGCAAGACGAGGCCTATTACCACAGTCTGTATCATACCTTGCTGTCCAACAAACGCCCCGCCCGTGATCGCCATCGCGCCTACGACTTTGTCCAGCAGCAATTGCAGTCTGCCCGGCAGTTGCCATGCCCGTTGCCGGTCGAGAGCGAAGATTTGGCCGTATGGCTGGATCGGCGCTTGAGTCTGGTGCAGCAGCGCCATACCGAATACCATCAGCGCCGCAGCGAGGGTGGGGGGCGCGAGTACTTCGCCAGCAAAGCCCATGCCTTGCTCTATCTGCAGCGCGTCGCACCGCGTAAACAGGTCGAAAGCGCGTGGCTGTACGGCACGCTGCAGCATTGGGATGACCTGCGCCTGCAGCCGTTGATCCGCCGCTATATCACCGACGCTGGCACGGGCAATCTGGCGGACAACCGCGTCTATGCCTATCTCAAGCTGCTGGAACAGGAAGACATCAATACCGAGCACACCCTCGCCGATGGCGACTACCAGCAAGCCAGCATTCAGTTGGCGCTAGGGCTGAGCGGCTCACGGCTACTGCCTGAAGTGATCGGCTTTCATCTGGGGCATGAGTGCCTGATGCTGCAACTGCACAACACGCGCGACGAAATGTTTGAGCTGGTTGATGGCAGTGGCTTCAATCCCTACCGCACCACCGGACCTGCCGATTTTAGCCATATCAAACTGGCTGCTGCGGTCATCGCTGCCATGCTGCCACCTGATCTGGACAACCGCAAAGCGTTCTATCAGCGTGTCAAAGATGGTTTTCGCTTGAGTCTGGTCGGGACAGGGGCACACAGCGTCATGATCGAGCTGCAGCATGCCGACAGTCTGGAGCAAGCCGTGCTCGACATCATGGTCAATCGTTTTGCCAATGGTCGCCTCGGTCACGACGACCACAGCGCCGCTCAGGGCAACCCCGAGGATAAATCCGGCTATGCCGAGGTGATCCGCTTTTTGGAGTCGCTCAAGGCCAAGGGCTGGATTCGCTTGGGTCAGGCACCCGATGAGAGCCGCTTTTGGCAGATGATCCATGTCGACCAAGGCGTGATGTCGGGGGTCTTTTGCAAAGCCGAGAAACAGATCATTCACGACTGGATTGAGCAGAGTCGTGCGGATGCCGAGATCGGTGTGCAGCAGTCACTGTCCAAGTCACGCTGGCCGCTGCCACAGCGCAACGCCCAGCGTCCGGCACGGATCAAACCGCAGCAAGGCGATATCCCATCCGAGCTACGCCTGCAGCTCGACCGCTCCGATATCGTACAACGCTTTGATCTGCTGACCCCCTATCTGCGCACTGCCCAGCATCCGACACCAATCGGGCTATGGGCTGCACGCCAGTACCTGCAGCAGTTGAACGCCCATACGCCACTTGCCACCCACGGCTAATCCTGTGGCCGGTCATGCGTCACTGCATCCGCGATCTGCGGGTGTGGTGATTTTTTTTACAGAACTGCCCCGCAATGCCCTCACACTGTCCACGCACCTCACAGCCTCCCTACAGGATAGGCCACAATCGCCGACAGTATGTCCGGCACAAACTGCCATGATGATGGTGTATTTGTGATCTCACACGATTGATGCAGATATGGTTAACGATAAACGTTTTACACGGATGAACCGAGGGTGAATTCTTGGTTTGTTTATCAATAAACATTCATATTCAGTGGAGTAACAACATCATGGCTAAACATGACTTAAGCGATCTGGATCGCGACCAAATCAAACACATGTCGGATTCCGCCAAAGCCGATCTGAATGCCGATCCCATCACCGGTGAGCCAGGCTCGCACCCGGTCACGACCGGGGTGGGTACGGCGAGTGGTGCCGTGGCCGGTGCGGCGATCGGCACGCTGGGTGGCCCTCTAGGCGCAGCCGTTGGCAGTGTCGTCGGTGCCGTGGCAGGTGCAGCGCTGGGACATCAGACCGGCGAGGCACTCGATCCCACGATCGAAGCCGCCTATTGGCGTGAAACTGCGGTCGACCGCCCGTACTATCAGTCCAATCTGGATTTCGAGCGCGACTACCATCCCGCCTACCGCTTGGGCTACGAGACCCGGATCAAACATACCCAAGACCGCTATGCCCAGCATGAAGACAGCATGAAGGCCAAATGGCAGCACGTCAAAGCCGAGTCACGCCTGACTTGGGAGCAAGCCAAAGAGGCCGTGCAGGATGCGTGGGAACGGATTAAACATTAATCCCGCTGATTAATGGTCAGCGAGACTCGAAAAACACCTGATAGTGTCCAGCGCGACGCTATCGGGTTTTTACGTACTGCAAAAAAGGCACACCATCAACCGACGAGATCCACACAATTCCTGCACAGTGTAAATTTTAACCCGCGCTACTATCGTAGAAGATAATTTTCAGTGGTTTTATGGGTACAAGGGATATCGGATATGGACAAACAGTACAAGAATAATCAAACCGAGCAAGCCATTGATGATGGTCAAGCCTCCATCCTGCAAGCAACGATCCAGCACGAAGAACAGCTCCAAGACCGCTCCCACCAAGCGCAGGTCAGTCTGTTCGATGCCCAATACAACACCCTAGACCATAGCCATCGTGACGAGCCGCCGCACGCACCCAACGATCACAGCGCGCCTCAGCACGCGCCCAATCACAGTGCGCATGAGCACTCCAATCCGTCGGCCTCACGCCGCTATCTGCGCGATCCCGACACCGGCCTGTGGGTCAATCAAGTCCGCTCAGACCGCTGAGTCACGGCGGATGCCCTTCGGCATCTGATCCACCGCACCTGCACTGCCTGCTAGTCCTCATCGCGTTCTACGATCTCATCTGCACGATTGCCATCGCCACCGCGCCCTGCCGGTTTGCCGAGGCGTGCTTGTCGCGCCAGTTCCTTGTACTGCAGACGGCATTTTTCTAAGTATTCTTCTTCGGTATCTTCCAGATCCAGCAGCGTATTCTCCGCACCCTCGGTCGCCCGGATCAATTCGTCCAGTTTAATCTCCATCGCCTCGGTATCGCGGTTCTGCGTGTTCTGAATGATAAACACCATCAGAAAGGTGATGATCGTGGTCGAGGTGTTGATGATCAACTGCCACGTGTCGCTGTAGTGAAAGAGGGGGCCGGTGATCAGCCACAGCAGGATCAGACTGACCGCGAGGATAAAGACCTTGGGATGACCGCAAAACTTCGACGCGGCTTTGGCAAAGCGGGTGTAGGCGGCTGTTTGTGCCATGGTGACGACTCCGTGTTAGTACTGACCCTTTGGTTTTACGGCGTAGGCAGGCCATGCGCCAGAGCAGTTTTGTAGCCAAGGGTGTGGGGCAGGCGCGGGGCACTCCTCGGGTATACCGCGCATCAGGATGTGTCTAAATGTGTGATTTGTATGTAGATGTTGCACTGTTGCCAGCCTGCAAGTATGCAGGCACGTTGTGCAACGATTTGCTGGCTTTATATAGTCGGTTAAAAAATAATACGTGTTATAAAATAATAAGATAGCGGTTTTAGGGCGCTTTTTACACTACAAAAATACGCCGACCCGCGCTGCCTCTGCCGCTACAGTGATGGTCATCCAGCGTATGCATCGTTTTGCGGCACTGCCGTATCGCAGCCCACACCCCGCCTGCACCATCACGTCTGGTGATGACGCGTTCTGGGTTGGGACGATCTACGCGACCCCCTATGTTTATCACGGAGTAAAAGATCATGGCTAAATTAGAGCCGAATTTTGGCAACACCAATACCACGCCACCGCTGAGCGCCCCTGACCAGCCCGATATCCACGGTGCCTTTGGCGATAGCGCCCCCGGCACGCCGGTGCCGACCCTAAGCAACACCCCAATCCCGGCACCTGTGGCAGAGCCGCTGCAGCAGCCCTCGCAGGTGATCGACTCGACCTTTGATGTGCTGCATTGGCGCGATGCCGCGCGTAATCCGGCCTATGCCCAGCCTGATTACAGCTATGAGCGCGACTATGCGCCGGCCTATCAGTTTGGCCACTCAGAGCGCATTCATAACCCGCCGCCTGCCTTGTTTGACGACATCGCTGCCGACCTCGAAGGACGCTGGGATGAGTTTAAACAAACATCGCGTCTGACCTGGGCGCAGGCGAAAGTCGCGATCAAAGAAGCGTGGGACTATGTGACGGAATAACCGCCGCCACGCAGGATAAAAAAACCACCGCAGTCTATTGGCTGCGGTGGTTTTTTGATGCGTGTGAGCGGGGTAGGTCATGCCATCCCGATGGCGGGCGGCATGGCAGGCTGGCAGCGCAGCGTGGCGTTAGTGCCGCGCGTGCGGCTGCGTCAGCATATAGCTTTGCAGTGCCATGTCGCGCAGCATTTTTTGCGACAGGCGTTTTAGCGACAGCTTCTTTTTCGACAGGATGTTGTGGGTAGGGGCTAGCTCGGTCATGAATATCACTCCTCGGGTTATGCACCATGGTTGCGTGAATCATGGAATCAGGACGGTCAAACAGGGCAGCAGGCGACAGCACGTGGGGCTTGAGAACGAAGGGCGAAACCGTGCTGATCTGCTGTTACTTTGTAGCATTCATGCGGCTTGGCCATTGTCTCGATCCTGTTTTGATCCTGTAGACATCGTTTGTCATCCTGTACGGTTTATGACCGTTGTGTGTGCTGGGTCACGTTTATAGCCCGTGTTTTAGTGCGTAATCAGGGCGCAGT
>JASLJP010000301.1 GCA_030152425.1 Aquirhabdus sp. | reverse complement strand
ATGCCGTGGTAGAAGCCAACAGCGTTGAAGTGCCTAAAGCCATGGTCGCCGAAGAAATCGTACGTCAGCGTAAACTGATGCTGCAACAATTCGCCCAGCAGTTTGGCGGCGCACAACAGTTTGACGAAAGCCTGCTACCGGACGACCTGTTCCGCGAAAAAGCAGAACGCTCCGTTAAGCTTGGCGTTTTGGTCAACAAGATCATCACCGACGCAAACCTGTCTGTCGATCAAGACCGCGTTAAAGCCACCATCGCTGAAATGGCTGAAAGCTACGAAGACCCATCCGAAGTGATCGAGTACTACACCAACGACAAACAGCAACGCGCTCAAGTCGAAGCCGTGACTCTGGAAGACCAAGTGGTTGACCATATTCTGGCCGGTGCAAAAGTTACTGAAGCGGCGGTGGACTATACCGAACTGCTGAAACGTAACCAACAGCAACAAGGCTAAGACCGCATTTTCCACCGTGTCCTGTGACACTGTGGACAATAAAGCGTGTCAAAAGCTGTAATTTGGTTAAAAAAGGCGCACTTGGCGCCTTTTTTAACACATAAATACCCACTTTGCCCTTTGCAATTTCGCTGAATATCCCCCATATTCATGGATTAGGGTCGCTTTTAAAGCGTCAAATATTTAAGGAAGGAATTAAAGTGATCGACTTGCAAAATGCTGATATCCGTAGTGCTTTAGTCCCGATGGTGGTGGAGCAGTCCGCGCGTGGCGAGCGGTCTTTTGATATCTTCTCGCGCCTGCTGCGCGAACGCGTGATCTTTCTGACCGGTGAAGTCGAAGATCACATGGCCAATCTGGTCGTCGCCCAGTTGCTGTTCCTCGAAGCAGAAAACCCAGACAAAGACATCCATCTGTATATCAACTCGCCCGGCGGGTCGGTCACTGCAGGCATGGCGATTTACGACACCATGCAGTTCATCAAACCCGATGTGTCGACCATCTGTATCGGTCAGGCCTGCTCAATGGGCTCATTTCTGCTCACTGCAGGGGCACATGGCAAGCGTTATGCATTAGATAACTCACGCATCATGATTCACCAGCCATTGGGCGGTTTCCGTGGTCAGGCGTCTGATATTGAGATCCATGCCCGCGAAATCTTGTATATTCGAGAAAAGCTCAATGGTTTGCTGGCGCACCACACCGGTCAATCGATCGAAAAAATCGCCACCGACACCGACCGCGACAATTTCATGAGCGCTGTGGCTGCGCGTGACTATGGTCTGGTCGACGCAGTACTGACCAAACGCCCAAGCACGCCGGAATAATCCGGCGGCCGTCAGGCGACTGTACACTTTATTTATTATTTACTTGGGAGTTCCCATGTCTGACATTCCCAAAAACTCTGGCCCACGGGACAAGAGTTGCTCATTCTGCGGTAAACGTCAGGATGAGATCAAAAAACTGATCGCCGGTGAAAACGCCTATATCTGTAATGAGTGCGTGGACATCTGTAATGATCTGGTGCAAACCCCTGCCCCGTCAGCGACGGGTGCGTGGGCGGAACGCCCTTTGCCGAAACCGACTGAAATCCGTGCCGCACTGGATCAGTATGTGATCGGCCAAGACCAAGCCAAGAAAACCTTGGCCGTGGCGGTCTATAACCACTACAAACGTCTCAAAGCCTCTAACCACGTCCCGGCCAAAACCGGCGCGCGTGATGCGATGGTCGAGCTGTCGAAGAGCAATATCCTGCTGGTCGGTCCGACCGGCTCGGGTAAAACCCTGCTGGCACAGACCCTCGCCCGCCTGCTCGACGTGCCGTTTGCCATGGCAGATGCCACGACCCTGACCGAAGCCGGCTATGTCGGTGAAGACGTCGAGAATATCGTGCAGAAACTGCTGCAAAAAGCGGAATACGATGTCGAAAAAGCTCAAATGGGGATCATCTATATCGACGAGATCGACAAGATCAGCCGCAAGAGCGACAACCCGTCGATCACCCGCGACGTCTCGGGCGAAGGCGTGCAACAAGCCTTGCTGAAAATGATCGAAGGCACGGTGGCGTCAATTCCCCCACAGGGTGGTCGCAAACACCCCCAGCAAGAGTTTGTACAGGTTGATACCTCCAACATCCTCTTCATCTGTGGTGGCGCGTTCTCGGGGCTGGAAAAGGTCGTCAAACAGCGTAGCGAGAAAGGCGGTATCGGTTTTAGCGCGGATGTGAAGAGCAAAGACGGCAGCAAGACTTTGGGACAGCTGTTCCGCGAAGTCGAGCCGGAAGATCTGATCAAATACGGTCTGATCCCCGAGTTTATCGGTCGTCTGCCTGTCCTTGCTACGCTCGAAGAGCTGGATGAAGCAGCACTGATCCAGATCCTCACCGAACCGCGCAACGCGCTGGTCAAACAGTACCAACGCCTGTTCGAGATGGAAAATGTCGATCTGGACTTTGAGCCGGAATCGCTCAAAGCGGTGGCTAAAAAAGCCCTCGATCGCAAAACCGGTGCGCGCGGTCTGCGCTCGATTTTGGAAAACGTCCTGCTCGACACCATGTACGACCTACCGGCGATGACCGATGTCGGCACCGTCCAAGTCACTGCAGGCGTGATCAATGCCGGTGACAAGCCGACCTTGAAACCTGAGCGTATGCCACAGGTGGCTAACGACAGCGTCGACTCACTGGATCATCTGCAAGTGCTGGAAGGCACCCAAAAGCTGGCCTAAGCGGCTGTGAACCCGTCCTAAAGACCGTCTCGATTGAGGCGGTTTTTTTATGGCGCAGCCGGACTTGAGTTACAAGATTGATCACATCTGCCCGCGCGGAATCAACATAACGCTACACAGGCAACAATCCGCGCGATGATCACACGCGATGTATACACAACGCCAGCTTTCGGCGCAGGACGACCGCCGTGCTACGGGTTACAGTCAGGGTGAACTCAGGCTTTAGGCCGGTTATACGGAGGATATCACCATGAATCGTATACTACTGTTATTGACCTGCTGCGCCACGCTGCTCGGAGTCAGCACCCCCAGTCAGGCCTATGTGCGCTGCCACGGCCATGGCTACGACCGCGAATGCGTGCGCTATGTACCGGTCTACCGCCCTGTCGTGTATGAGCGCCCCTACTACGGCCATCGTTACTATGGCCACGGATATAATGGCCACCGTCACCATTGGCGCCATCATCATCGCTGGCAGCATCGTCACCACCACCATCATCGCCACCACGGCTACTATGGTGGGCCTGCCATCATTATTCGTCCGTAAAGGCGATTAAAAGTCGTGCCTGTTCTGCTACTATTCGCCTCATCGAAACACACTGAAATCTGACCCCCATGGCAAAAAACGCACTACAGGCACAACTGTTAAAAGCTGGTTTGGTCGACGCCAAAAAAGCCAAAAAGATCAACCAACAGCAGCAGCACGCGCAGAAGATCGGCACACCCGCCGATGATGAGGTCAAAAAAGCCCTTGCCACTGCTGCTGCCGATAAACTGGCGCGTGACCAACAACTCAACCGTGAGCGTCAGCTCGAGCTGGAAAAGAAAACCCAAGCCGCCAATATTCGCCAGATGCTGAGCCAACATGGCATTAAAGACACGGCAGGAGATGTGACCTATCAATTCGTCGATGGCGGCAAGATCAAAAAGCTGTATGTCACTCAAGCGGTCTATGATCAGATCGTGCTCGGTCGCGTGGCCATCGCCCGCCTCGATCAGAGCTACCCGCTGCTGCCGCGCGCCCTCGCCGACAAGATCTATGACCGCGCGCCCGAGGTGATCGTGGTTCGCAATGAAAAAAACAGCAGCATCCCGGCAGCCGACGACGACGATCCGTACGCGGCGTATGTGATTCCAGATGATCTGATGTGGTGATCTGCAGCAGATGACAAAAACCCCGATTGGGCAGATGCTCAATCGGGGTTTTGATGGCGTATGCCTAGCGCAGCGGCTTAGGCATACGCATCGGTCTGTACCCGCGCCAGCAGCACCGTGGCTTGCGCCAAGATGCCCTCCTGCCGACCGGTAAAGCCGAGCTTTTCGGTGGTGGTGGCTTTGACGCTGATGCGGTCAACACTGACCTGTAGATCGGCGGCGATGTTGAGGCGCATCGGCAGATTATGCGCGGCGAGTTTGGGACGTTCGCAGGCGACGGTGATATCAGCGTTGACCAGACTAAAGCCCTGCTGCAGGATCAACTGATAAACATGGCGCAACAGCACACGGCTATCAGCGCCTTTAAAGGCAGCATCGGTATCGGGGAAATGCTGCCCGATATCGCCCAGCGCCAGCGCACCGAGCAAGGCATCGGACAGCGCATGCAGCACGACATCACCGTCAGAGTGCGCCAGCAAGCCATGGCTATGCGCGATCTGTACACCAGCCAGCGTCACGTAGGGCTTGGTTGCCGGACTCTGATCAAAGGCATGGACATCAAGTCCTTGCCCGATACGCAGGTCAAGTGGGTTCATGGCTGCACTCCGCGATGCAAAAAAAAAGAGGTCGACCCAGCCATGCATGCACGGCTGGGCGGTGAAGGCTTATTGGATCACCGGCATCGGCGCGCCCAGCTGTGGTGGCAGCGGTGCACCACCGGCAGCGACACTCGGACGGCTAGGCGTGGCGACTGCTTTGCCATTGACCGAGACTTGACCTTGGCGGATCTGCAATACGGTGGTATAGCCGTCTGCGGTCTTGGTCAGTAGGCCTTCGGCCAGCGGTTTGGCCAACATACTGTCAACCATTTGTCCGGCTTGGGCATCGGTCAGGGTCTGACCGGGCTGGGTCATGGCGCGGGCCGCCAGCTTGGCCATCAGGCTCTGGCTGACATTGGCCTTGCCGTCTACTTCCAGTCTGGTCATGGCTTGCTTCATGTCCTGCGCAGCGGCGCTGGCGGACACTGGCGGCAGCTTGGCCTGACCTTCAGCATGTGCTTTACCACCCAGCAGCTCCAGATCGACATGATCCACAGCGAAGGTCACCCCTTTGTCAAACAGCGGTTTGGCGGCTGCGAGCAGGGGTTCGGTCGAGGGTTTGCATTGGGCCGCCAATTTCTTCTGCACCTCAAGCAGGTTTTTCAGCGCGACTGCGTCGATATGATCCAGACTCAACGCCACATCGGCTTTGCCCACCGCCTGACCACCCTGTTGCAGCTCGGCGACTTTGAGCAGGTATTTAATGGTCAGGAAGCCTGCTTTTTCAGTGCTAAAGGCTTTGATGTCTAAGCCCTTAAAGCCGTAATTGCCGCTCGGGGTGATGATATTAAAGCCTGCCGCCTGCAGCGCACTCTCACCGGCATTAAAGCCGACCAAGCCATTTTCGCCCTCGACCTCGATGTTGATCTTGTCCAGTTTGCCTTGGACTTGACTATTGGCACTCACGTAGCTCGCACCATGTATCTCAGCCGAGAAATGGGATTTATTGCCGGACTTACTGGCGTTGATGGCCGCATCAAAGCCCTTCCAGTCAAAGTTGCCTTTATCATCTTTCAGATTGGCCGCAGG
>JASLJP010000199.1 GCA_030152425.1 Aquirhabdus sp. | reverse complement strand
CCACAAACCCAGCGATGATGTGGAGCATGCCGAGCGCCTCTATCATATCGCCGAGCGCCTGACTCAGCCGGTGTTGCTGGTGCGCGGTGGTCAAAGTGATGTGGTGAGCCACGACAACATCCGCGAGTTTCAACAGCGCATCCCGCATGCCCAAGTGGTCGATGTCAGCGGCGCCGGCCATATGGTGGCCGGTGATCGCAATGATATTTTTCTGGAGGCGGTGTTGGGGTTTTTGGCGGGGGTGTGAGGGCTGGGCTGAAGCCCATGCCAGAGACCCAGCCCCACACATTAGCCTGCCATCTTGACCAACTCGGCGATATCCACGGCGTCGATCTGGGCGGCGGGGATATGCTCCTCGGCGTAGTCGAGCCATAGGCGGCTATAGAGGAAGTGGATAAACAGGCCGCGGTCGAGGTGATTTTCCTGACACATCTTGGCCATGATGGTCAGCGACTCGGAGATGGTCTTGGCCGATTTATACGGGCGGTCGGCGGCGGTCAGGGCTTCAAACACATCGGCCAGTGCCATGACGCGCTCTTCGACCGACATCTCGGAGCCATGCAGGCGGCGCGGGTAGCCGTTGCCGTCCATGCGCTCGTGGTGGTTTGTGGCCAGATCGGGGATGCGCTGCAGGTACTTCGGCCACGGCAGGCGGGTGAGCATGATGTAGGTCTGCACGATGTGGTTGTTGATCGCAAAGCGATCCTCGGTCGTCAGCGTGCCTCGGCGGATGCAGAGGTTATATACCTCGCCGTTATTGCGCTGGCAGGGCGGGAGCTGCATGTCAAAGCCCCAGATATTGCGCGGGTCGCCTTTTTCGACGATGGGCTTTTGGCCTTCATCCCACGGCACGATGTGCTCCAGTTTATCGGCCAGGAGAGGCTCGACTGCAGGCAGGATGTCGGCGGTCATGTCACCGCGTGACAGCTCCAGATTGGACGAGCCTAAGTGGCTGTCGAAATGCCGCAGCCATGTCTGCTCGGCGATGTGTTTAATGCGGGTCATGGCGTCGTCACTGAGGAACTCACTGCCGACGTTGCACTGGGCGACAAAGGCAAAGTCGTCTTGCAGTTGGGCGTATTTGGCATCGCGCACGGCGCTGGCCGCTGCGGGGTCGGCGCCAGCCAGTTTGGCATCGAGATAGGCGATCTGCGCATCGCGGTGCAGCACTTCAAAGCGGGTGCGGATTTCGTTGATGCGGTTATAGATGGTTTCCAGCTTGGTGGCTTTGTCGATGATGTGTTCCGGCGTGGTGATCTTGCCGCAGTCATGCAGCCATGCAGCCAGACGGAAGGCTTCGCGCTCCTCGTTCTCGCAGCGGAAGTCGGCAAAGCGGCCATCGGCGGTTTTGGAGAGATCATCGACGATCATCATCGCCAGCTTGGGCACGCGGCGGCAGTGACCGCCGGTATGGGCGCTCTTGGTGTCGATGGCATCGGCCAGCACGTGGATAAAGGCATCCAGCAGGGCTTTTTGTGATTCGATCAACTGGCGGGTTTCGATGGGAATCGCCAGCATGCCGGTCAGTCGTTCACTAAAAATCAAGAAGTTGCGCGAGGTGTGCTCTCGGTCGCCTGCGTGTTTCAAGATCACATGGCCGAGCACTTCGCCGTTGCGGCCGCGAATGGCGAAGTTCTGGCAGGTGGCGGTGTTATCCAGATGCAGATCCGGCTCAAGGTGGAGCTGAGCGGAGACCGCGTCGATCGCGTCCTGTGGGCCGGTGGCGGCGGTTTTGTGCCAGCGTTTTTCCTCGGTCTGGTAGAGGTATACCGCGCCGCTCTCGCAGCGCGCGGCCTCGACGAACAGCTTCAGCACCTGATCGAGCATGGTTTCGATATGCGGCTCGGCCTGCAGCACCTGACTGATCTTGAGCAGGGCTTCCATGGTGCGTCCGACGTCGTCGGTGACATCGGTGAGCTGGTAGGCTTCGTAGAGCATGGTGAAGTCTGGCGCAGGCCGACTAAAGTCGAAATTAGACATCTGGCGCACGCGGCGGATGTGCTGCTCGATGACCTGCCCGATGCGATGGCCGAGCCATGCGCCCAAGCCCAACAGCAGCAGCCCCAACAGGATCGCAATCACAATCATCTGCTGGCTATGGCGGTAGAGATCTTTGAGCAGCTCTTTGCTCGGCGTGGCGATCAATAGCTGCAAGCCCAGATCGCGGTACTGCGACAGGGCGATACGGCGGCCGAGCCACTCTTGGTTGTCGCTTTTATAGGAGACGACTTGCTGCTCGGGGTTCAGCTCCCACAGACGTAGCAGCGGGGCATTTTCCAAGGTATGCAGGGTCGGGAGCTGCAAGCTGGTCGCAGTGCTGATCGGTGCGGGGTTGTCCGAGGTATTGGCGGCGATGATGGCGCCTTGGGTATCGACCAGCGCGATCTGGCTGTGCGGGGTGATGCTGAACTGCTGCAGCGCCTCATTCATGCCGACCAAGGGCAGGTCCATGGCCACGATGGCGTGTGGATTGCTGCTCTGCATCGACAGGGTGATGCCCATCAGCGGTGTATCGGCGTAGATATAGGGTTTGGAGATCGCCACATCATTGGAGGCCAGTGCATTGCCATACCAGGGGCGCTGGCGCGGGTCGTAGACGTAATCCGGCGCGGCGCGCTGTTCGATAAAATTAAGCTGCTGATCATAAAAGAACAATTGATGTGCTTTCACCCCGTCGCGCTCGATGCTGGTGCGGATGACATAACGCGCCTTGGTCGGGGCGTGGTAGCTTGCGCGGATGTCGGGTTTGCTGAGCGGGCTGACGAGGAAATAGTCGCCATTGTCATAGCCGATATAGACCGCGGTCAGGATCGGGCTGGCACGCAGGTCGGTGGTAAACACCCGCAGGCGGTGCAGACGCTGCTCTAAGGTGGTGGCATCGGTGACAGGATCAAGCGCAAGGACGCGCAGGAGGGCGGTGGCTGGCCCGACGATGTGCTGCATGCGTTGTTCGGTGATCTGGCTGGTCATTTCCGCTTTGTTGGCCGCGGTGTTGAGCAGCAGGGTGCGCGTGCCGACCCAATTCACCGTGATGAGCGTGACCGCCGTGAGCGTGATCGCCACGACCATCATGATGGCCATGACCACGCGTATACGCCATTTATGCTGTAACCAATGCATTATCCCTTGCATCTTGTTCCATTCCCAAGTCCTGTGGGTGACATTACGCAATGTAACAGTATTGATAAGGGCTTAAAAGGACTATTTTTTGTGATGGAGTAGGTGTTTGGGTGGGGTGGGTAGTCGTTTATTTAGTCGCTACTTGGTCGGCGGCTTTGAGGGCGTCCCCGCCCCAATAGACTGCCAGACCTCCAAGCATCCTCCCCCGCCCACTCCTCCACCCCCGAAACCCCTCCCCAGTATTCACCCCAACCCCTTGCCCCTCTGCTACATTTCCGATACTATATCAAACAAGAATCGTTATCATTATCGTTTGCATGTGCAACGAGGTGGTGTGTGTTCACGAGTTTTGTGGTTTTGGTTTTGGGTTTAGTTTGTTTTCAATTGGGTTTTAGGAGTGGTGGTATGGGTATGGCGAAGGCGGGTTTTCGGTTGACGGCGCTGTGTGTGGCGATGGCGTGGGCGCAGGGGGTGGTGGCGCATGAGGGGGACGACCATGCGGCGGAGCAGGCGACGGTGGGGGCGGATGGCACGACGACGCTGACAGCGGTGAAGGTCAAGGTGACGCGTGATGGCGCTTCAGAAAAGACCCGCGCCTATACCGTGAAACGCAGTAGCTCGGCGACCAAGCTGAACATGGCGCTGATCGAGACGCCGCAGACGGTGGCGGTGGTCACGGCGCAGCAGATCGCGGACTTTGGCCTGACCAATCAGCGTGCGGTGCTGGCGGCGACGCCGGGGGTGGTAGTGCAGAACCAAGAGACGGAGCGTACCAGCTATAGCTCGCGCGGTTCGGAGATTTCGACCTTTCAGATCGATGGCATGGGCATGCCGTTTGAGGGCTATAACTATCAAACCGGTGATATCGACACGGCGGTGTATGACCGTATCGAGGTGATCAAGGGTGCCAATGGCCTGACTGCGTCACTCGGTGAGCCGGGGGCGACGGTGAACTTTATCCGCAAGCGTCCGACCAAGGATCTGCAGGCGTCGGGCGGTATCAGCTATGGCTCGTGGAACACGCGCCGCATCGAAGGTGATGTGTCGGGCAGCATTACCCCGGAGGGTGGCCTGCGCGGTCGTCTGGTGGTGGCGGGGCAGGATGGCGACTATTACCTCGACAATTACAGCAAGCAAAAATATGTGGTGTCGGGCGTGCTGGAGGCGGATCTGGGGGACTCGACCTTGCTGACCATCGGCAGCCTGTATCAAAACAACCAGCCGCAGGGTAACAACTGGGGCGCGCTTCCGCTGATCGATGCCGATGGTAAACAACTGAGCTACAAACGCAGCTATAACCCGATTCCTGACTGGGTGAAGTGGGATAAAAAGACCAGCAATAGTTTTATCGAACTCAAGCAAAAGCTGATCGGCGACTGGTCACTGACCGCGACCTATAACTACGTCAAGACCGACGAAGATTCGTATCTGCTGTACTACTACGGGGTGCCTGATAAGGCGGGCAATGGCGTGGGCGCGCTGCCGTATATCTATCTGACCAATGAAAATCAGAAGATGGCGGACATCAATGCCAAGGGCACTTACTCGCTGCTCGGTCAGCGCCATGATGCGGTGATCGGTGCGAGCTGGTCGTACAGCGTGAGCAAGTATCGCTCGGAAGGCACGCTGGATACACCGGTGATCAACTGGCATAACTGGGATGGTCAATTTGCCATGCCGGTGTTTACCCCGAATACCGATAAGTTCTCGATGGCGGACTATCAGCAGTCGATCAGCTCGGTCTATGCGGCAACGCGTCTGCATCTGAATGATGATCTGCGTTTGCTGCTGGGCGCCAACTATACCGAGGCGAAGAGCGACGGCAATAGCTTTGGCACCGATAATTTCTATGACCGCAGCAAGGTGCTGCCGTATGCGGCGCTGACCTATAACCTGACGCCGCAGTACACGCTGTACACCAGCTACAGCACCATTTTCCGCCCGCAGTCGGGCGCGGATACTACGGGCAAGCTGATTCCGGCGGTGGATGGACGTGGCTTTGAGCTGGGGGTAAAGAGCAGTTGGCTGGCGGACAAGCTGACCGGCTCGGTGGCGCTGTTTGACACGCTGCAAAAGAATTTCCCGCTGCGTGCCTCCGATATGTCGGCGCTGCAAAAACGCTATGAGGTGGGCGATCTGCAGGCGCGCGGGGTCGAGCTGACACTGGCGGGTAAGATCAATGATCAGATCAACCTGTCGGCGGGCTTTACCCATGTGCAGTCGGAAGACAAAAAGACCGGTGCCAAGACGCGCACCTATATGCCGTCGAATGTGTTTAACAGCTTGTTGACTTATCAGTTTGCCAGTTTGCCAGCACTGAAGGTCGGTGCGGGTGTGACGTGGCAGGACAAGGTGTCGCTGGATGTCGATGGCGTGACCTATGTCGGCACGACGCCGGTGCCGTATAGCGGCACGATTCGGCAGAAGGCCTATGCGCTGCTCAACCTGATGGCCAGCTACGAGATCAACAAAAATCTCGCGCTGCAGCTCAACGCGGATAACGTGACCAATACCAAGTATCTCAACAGCTTTCCCGATGCGCAGGGCTACTATGGCGCGCCGGCCAACTATACCCTCGGTGTGAAGTTTAAATACTGATATGAAACTGACCTTAAGTCCTAAATCTACCTACCGCTGGATGGTGCTGTCGCGCTGTCTGGCGGCAGTTTTTGGCGGCTATGCCTTGGCGGCGTCGAGTACGGTGTTTCTGACGCTGGCCTTGCCGATGGTGCGTGCTGAGGCGGTTTATCTGGCCAGTCTGCTGAGCTATGTGGTGTTTGTGCTGGCGGTGCTGTGGGTGTTTGCCGCGCGCACGGCGTGGGGCGCATGGATCGGTGTGGGGCTGCCGACGCTGCTGTTGGTAGCGGGCTGTTATGCGATGCGGGCGGTGGGATTATGAAAGGTAGTTTTCGGCAGTCGATGGCGTGGCTACATACGTGGGTAGGCTTGTCTCTGGGCTGGCTGGTGCTGGCGATCTTTATGACCGGTACGGCGTCGTATTTTAAGTCCGAGATCAGCCAGTGGATGATGCCCGAGACCCAAGGCGTGGTGCCTGCGCCTGCCCAATCGGCGGTGGTCGCGCTGGCGGCGATGGCGCGCGTCGCACCGGATGCCAAGTTTTGGTATGCGTCGCTGCCTACGCCGCGCTCGCCGGTGATCGATGCGTTTTGGCAGGAGCAATCGGGCGGCTATCAGAATGGCCGCTTTAATGCGCTGACCGGCGACAAGCTGCAGGTGCGCGACAGCCAGGGCGGCGATTTCTTTTATCGCTTTCATTATCAGCTGTATGGGTTTCCGTCCGGCTTAGGTTCGATCATCGTCGGTATCGCGGCGATGTTTATGCTGCTGGCGCTGATCAGTGGCGTGATCACCCATAAGAAATTCTTTAAGGATTTCTTTACCTTTAGGCCGAATAAAGGCCAACGCTCGTGGCTGGATTTTCACAATCTGGCGGGGGTGATGGCGCTGCCGTTTTTCCTGATGATCACCTATACGGGTCTGGCGATCTTTTTTTATCTGTATATGCCGTATGGTATTAACGCGAAATATGGCGCGGATTTCACCACGTTTTTTGAAGAGATCGGCCATGGGGTCAAGCCTGCGGTGCGAGCTGCGCCGTTACCCGCCACGATGCCAGCGTTGCTGCCGTCGATCGAGCAGGCCACGCGCGCTTGGCAGGATGGCGCGCCAATCGGCAGTATCGAGGTGGACAAACCGAATACCGATCAGGCGGTGGTGAACTTTACCCGTCGCGCGGGCGCGCAGATCAATGCGCGTACCGGTGCGGAGCTGGCGTTTGATGCCAATACCGGCGCGCCTGCGCCCAAGATGCATAGCAGCAGCACCATGACCGTGACCGGCGGGGTGATCTATGGCCTGCATGAGGCGCACTTTGCGGGCATTGGGCTGCGCTGGGCGCTGTTTGCCTCGGGGCTGCTGGGCTGCGCGATGATCGGCACGGGGTTGATCCTGTGGACGGTCAAGCGCCGCGCCAAACATATACAGGCGGGTAAGACGCCGTTTGGCCACTATCTGGTCGAGCGGCTCAATATCGCCGCCATCGTCGGGCTGCCGCTGGCGATGGGCACGTACCTGCTGGCCAATCGCCTGCTGGCGGTGGATCTCAAAGGCCGTGGTGACATGGAGGTGCAGGTGTTCTTTGCGGTCTGGGGGCTGGCGCTGCTGTATGCCTTGCTGCGGACGTGGCAGCAGGGCTGGCGGGAGCTGATGACGGTGCTGGCGCTGGCCTATTTGTCATTACCTTTGGTCAGCGTGCTGACCGTACCCGAGGCGGCATTGCCCAGCACACTGCGGAATGGCCAGTGGGTGCTGGCGGGGCTGGAGCTGACGGTGTTGGGGCTGGGGCTGTTGTTCCTGCTGACCGCTTGGCGACTGTGGCGGCCGGCCTCTGCTTTGGCGCTGCGTCATCGCAGCAAAAAACATCATGGGGTGGTGCAGTGATATTCGGGGTTATCTTTTTCGCCTTGATCGGCTGGGGATTG
>JASLJP010000369.1 GCA_030152425.1 Aquirhabdus sp. | reverse complement strand
CCACAACCACGTGCTTGTCATTGCTGGCGTGGAAGATGTTGAGACCATACGCCTGCTGGTTAGCGACCAACGGAAGTCGGCCATCTGCCGCCGGGAACAACAGCGCGCCGGTAAAGCGTTTGTAGATGCTTGGATAGATCGCTGTGGTCGGGAACAAGTTAGGACTGTCGTTGAGCAAGACATCGGCTTCGTCCGCAGACGTCGAGTGGCTGAAGGACAGGATCGGGCTGGTCAGGCTGAGTGTGCCCTGATAAGTCAGATCACTTGTTTTAAAGTACGTTCCACTGCCGGTAACCACCAAGTTTTGATCTTCGGTCAACCATAGCGGTTTACTCATGCTGTAGTCACCATGATACGGAGAGTCCTTCATACTCGCGACGAGGCCTGTACCGGTGGTGAGTGTAGTGGCCGTAATATCGGCTGGAGAAAGTCCCAGCGATAGGGTGAAGATCTTGTTCTTCTGATCTGCGTAGGCACCGATGGTCGTCCCATAGATGTTGGCAAATCCGGCATAGTTTTGCACCACAGTGCCGGTAGCGGCATT
Organism: Aquirhabdus sp.; assembly: GCA_030152425.1. GTDB lineage: Bacteria > Pseudomonadota > Gammaproteobacteria > Pseudomonadales > Moraxellaceae > Aquirhabdus. The sequence continues at coordinate 2,370 of JASLJP010000369.1, read as the reverse complement.
GAGCAAAGTAAAGCTAGGGTTGACCCATTGGCCGCCTGTTTGGCCGGTCAGATACACTTGGCTGGCATTGTCGAGGAACACCGCAGTCTGTGAGCCACCTGTATTGGTGGAGCGCAGCAGTTTTGCTGTCGTCAGATCTACCAAGCTCACGACACCTTCATGCAGTACCGCAGCTTTGCTGCCATCTGGACTGATGCTCAGATCCTTGACGGTATTGGGCAGGGCGACTGACACATCGGTATCCGCGATTGGATCAACGATATGCAGCAGGTTCGGGGCGGCAGAGACGATGATCACTTTGCCACTGCTCTTGCTGTACTTGCTTTGCAGCGGGGTGTAGGTCAGGGGCAGTGTGCCGGAGGTTGCAGTGATGGCGTTGACCAGCACCTGTGCAATCGCGCTGAAGTTGCCGGATTTGACCGTGACCGTGGCGGTATACGCACCGGCCACATCGGGTTTAAAGCTCAGGGTCGATGCGGTCGGATTGGCGATGGTGGCGACCGAGCCTGCTGGACGGGCGTCGATGCTCCAGCTATAGGTCAGTGGGCTGCCATCCGGTGAGTAGCTGGCTGCCGCTGAGTCGGTGTAGGTATTGCCCAGCAACACGCCTGCTTGAGATTGCGCCAGTACGGCAACCGGGGCATGACCGCCGACATCGATGGTCAGCGTCTGTGACGAACTGAGGCCGCTGCTGTCCGAGACGACCAACTGCACGATGTATTGCCCTGCGACATCTGGTGTAAAGCTGACATTGGCGGTCTGCGGCAGAATGAATGGCGTGCTACCCGGTTGAGACAAGACGCTCCACTGATAGGTCAAACCGCTGGCGTTGCCGCCAAAGCTACTGCTGCCGCGCAAGGTCACGGGCACGTTCGGGCTTGAGACAAAGGATGGTGCACTGGCCAAGGCGACCGGCGTAGCACTGCCGGATACGACTGCTGTAGGCGCTTGCGCCACATGCACGGTCAAGGTGTAGCTACGGGCTGTGCCATTGGTGGTGTCAGAGACCGTGCTGGTCACGACATAGTCACCTGCGAGATCCGGTACAAAGTTCACTTTGCTACCGCTTTGCGCTGAGAGGCTCACCGTGCTGCCGGTCGGCTTGCTGGTCAGTGCCCATGTCGTCGTGCTGCTATCGCCGCTGGCGATGGTGCTGCTGCTGGCATCAAGGACCACGTTGTAGTTGGTCGCGGCGTTGATCGTGCCTGTGCCACTGATGGGGGTCGCGTTGGCCGACACGACGGTATTCGGTGCCAGAGTGTTGACGTTGTAGACATAGATTACATCGGCGTAGCTACCATCGCTATTGGTTGCACGGGCGCGAACCTTGTAGGCGCCGAGTGCATCCGGTGTGAAGTTGGCGATTTTGTCACTGACCGACAGGGTCGTCGCGCTGCTGCTTGGCTTTTGCAGGATCAGCCAACTGATGGTCAGCGGTTGACCGTTTGGATCGGTGCTGCTGGTGGCATCGAGTGTGACCAGTGTGCTGCTACTGATATTCAGAGTCGGCTCAGTGGTGGATGGCCCTTTAAACACCACGGTCTTGCTGACGTTAATCACCGGAATAGCACTGTTGGCGCTCACCGTGATTTGCGATGTCGAAGAAACCCCTGCAGCATCGGAGACCTTCAGAGTGACGACGTAGTCGCCCGCCAGATCCGGCGTAAAGGTGGCTTTAGCGCTGGTTGCACCGCCGAGTTTGACCGTACTGCCGGCAGGTTTAGCCGTCAGCGTCCAGCTATAGCCGGTGATGGTGCTGCCGCTGTCGGTGCTGCCCAGACCATTCAAGGTCACCAGACCGCCCACGGGCGTATTGAATTGTTTCCCAGCTTGGGTCACAGCAGCAAAGTTGGCAGTGATGGCTGCAGTCGGAGAAGGTGTCGCTGCAGGTGACGAGTCACTGCTACTACCACAACCCGCGAGTGCAGAGAGTAGAGCCACGGTCAATGTGGCCTTTATAAATACGGACATGACAGAAATCCTGATTGTTTGATACGTTGTGTTTTTAGTGTGATGAGGCGATACGCGCATGGGGTTCATAGACGTTCGGAACAGCGCGAGAATAACATTTACCATACAATCCCCGCAGAGGGATGTCGTAGCTCTAGGGCACTTTGTCGTATTTGGATACAAATTTGTTTAGAATGACGCCGTTTTAGCCGGATTCTCTACCCAGCAAGTTTCTCGATATATATTCGGGGGATATTGTAGTGCCTCATTCATTTTTGCTTTACGCCACGATGGTTTATGGTGTGGGTATGTCTAGGGCTGTTGAAATTTATCGTAAGTGTTGGTTTTTAAAATTAAAAATTATTTTGTGTTCTTGGTGCGGCGCTGTAAGTGGCCGATCGCGATTATTGTGGGGGTTGT
>JASLJP010000017.1 GCA_030152425.1 Aquirhabdus sp. | reverse complement strand
GGTGATCTCATGCGGATGCGCCTCAACCCAATGGCGCATGCCATAGGCCAGCGCCGCATAGCCGAACGCCAAACCGACCAGATAGCGCAGTGGCATGCTGTACACGCCCCATTTCAGCAGGATAGCAGAGACGATAAACCCGACCAGCCCCGCGATCGCCACCAAACCGGCCATCGCCAGCCTCGGGCTGCGCCCGCTACGGATGTCTTTTGCCAGCGAGGCGATTGCATCACGGCGGGGGCGATAGCGGCTGGTGCTCGGTGGGCGGTTTTGTGGGTCTGACATTGGATGGCTCTGGCGGTATTATTTCAGATACGACTTGAGGATGCCTGCCACTTCTTCGACTTCGAGCAACCGCTGCTCGGGTGTGAGGTCGTCGCTGCCCAGATGAGCGCGTATATGGCTGTCGAGCACCTCGACCATCAGACCATTGGCCGCGCCGCGTATCGCGGCGATCTGCTGGAGAACGGCGATGCATTCGGCATCTTGATCCAATGCTTTTTCTAAAGCTTCGACCTGCCCTTTGATGCGGCGGATACGGGTAAGCATTTTCTTTTGGTCATGGTGGATATGTCCCATGGCGTCCTCTGGTTCATTTCAACTATACTGGGGTATAGTATGTTGCTGTGATTCAATTGTTCGCGCGCTGCAGGTTTTCAGAGTAACATATTTTCGGCAGTGTACGTTTTGCAACAGCGATTAATTCCCATTTGCATATCCATGGAAGCACGCCCCCATGACCCAAACCAGCCCGCCGCATAGCCATCATCACGACGATCATGACGACCATCCTCATGACCATGATCATCGCCATGAACAGCCTGCCTGCACCGTACCCCGCAGCAAAAGCTATGCCTTTAACAAAGGCAATCCGCTGGCGGAACAGAAGATCAAATGGGCCGTGATCCTGACAGCCATCATGATGGTGGCCGAGATCGCGGGCGGCTATGTGTTTAACTCCATGGCGCTGTTGGCCGATGGCTGGCATATGAGCACCCATGCCATCGCACTGGGGCTGTCGATGCTGGCCTATGTGCTGGCGCGTAAACTGTCCACCGACACCCGCTTTACCTTCGGCACGTGGAAGATCGAAATCCTCGCCAGCTTTACCAGCTCGATCATTCTGGTCTTGGTCGCCGCGTGGATGCTGATCCAGTCCGGCGCCCGCCTGCTCTCACCGGTCGAGATCCACTATGACGAGGCGATCTTTATCGCCGTGATCGGGCTGGCGGTCAATCTGATCTGTGCATGGTTACTGAAGGACAATCATAGCCATGGGCACGGCCATGAAGCGCATCATGATCACGGCCATAGTCACGCCCACCCTGCGCATGGCACCGGCAACCACGACCTAAACCTGCGCGCGGCCTATATCCATGTCATCACCGATGCGGCGACGTCGGTGTTGGCCATCGTGGCATTGATCGCGGGCAAATACTGGGGGGCAAACTGGCTCGATCCGGTCATGGGTCTGGTCGGCGGCGTGCTGGTGGCGCTGTGGTCGTATGCCTTGGTACGCGACTCCGGCCGCATCTTGCTCGATGCCGAGATGGATGCGCCGGTGGTAGCGGAAGTCATCGCGGTGATCGAGGCCAGCCCGATCAAAGCCCAGATCAACGACATCCATGTCTGGCGCGTGGGCAAAGACCAATACGCCTGCGTGCTCAACCTCACCGCCTGTCAAAAAAAAGCCACGGCAGAGTATTTCCGCCAGCAGCTCTCCGTACATGAAGAGCTGGTGCATATCATCGTCGAAGTGAATTTACCGCTGATCAACAATACGCAGCTCTTGCTGCGCTAACGCTCAGTGCCCCGCTGGCAACTGCGGCATGACCGCCAGCAGCTCGACCGTCGCCCGTACATCGTGCGTGCGGATGATCGACACGCCTTGCTGTACGCCGAGTAGCGCGGCGGCAAGACCGGCGTACAGCCGCTCATCGACCCCTGCCCCGCCCAAGATCTCACCGAGCACCCGTTTACGCGAGATGCCCAGCATCAGCGGGCACTCCAGTGTGTGCAGTTTCCAGATCTCATCCAGCAGCGTCAGGCTTTGAGGGGTGTCTTTGGCAAAGCCAAAGCCCATATCGAGGATGATGTTGTCCATCGTGATCCCTGCTGCAAACGCCTCCTCAATGCGGAGCGATAGCTCGTCATGCACCTCGCGCGTCACATCTTTATAGTGCGCCAGATCGTTCATGGTGGCAGGCTCACCGCGCATATGCATCAGCACCACCGGTAGCCCCAAGCGGGCGGCGGTCTCCAGTGCGCCGGGGCGAATCAGCGCGCGGACATCGTTCCAGATCGTCGCACCCGCCGCCACCGCCGCCTCGAACACCGCCGGACTACTGGTGTCGACCGAGATGATCGGATCAAAACGCTGGGTCAGCGCCTCAACCAACGGTATCACGCGATCCAGCTCCTCCTGCAGCGAGACCGGGCTGGCGTGGGGTCTCGTCGACTCGCCGCCGACGTCGATGATCGCCGCACCCTCCGCCAGCATCTGCGCGGCATGCTGTAGCGCAGCATCCATCCCATGAAAGCGCCCACCATCGGAAAATGAGTCCGGTGTGACATTGAGGATGCCCATCACCTGTGGGCGGGATAGATCCAGCGTGTGTTTGCCGCAGTGCAGCACACGTTTCGGCAAGGGGTGCAGTTTCATGGTCGTTTCCTGTCCTGCAAATTGAATGAAAAAAGCCCTCGTCATCAACGAAGGCTTTTTTTGACTACTGACCAGACGATTACATCGCTGGCAGCGGCGGTGGCAGTACCGCACCTTCCGGTGGGGTAACCGATACGGGGATCGGATTGACCGGCTCGTAAACCTTTGGCTCACGGGGCTGGCGACCTTCCATGATGTCGATGACTTGGTCGCGGTCGATGGTTTCCCATTTCAGCAGCGCGGTCACCATCACTTCGATCTTGTCTTTGTTGGCTTCGATCAGATCGCGAGCCACCGTGTATTGCTCTTCCAAGATTTTACGGATCTCTTGGTCGATCAATTGCTGGGTCGCTTCGCTCACCGAGCGGTTGCCGATCTTGCCGAAGTAGCCGCCATCAGACGACTCATCTTCGTAGACCATGATGCCCAAGGCATCGCTCATGCCGTATTTAGTGACCATGGCACGGGCGATTTTGGTCGCACGCTCAAAGTCATTCGATGCGCCGGTCGATTTTTGGTTCACAAAAACTTCTTCGGCGATACGACCACCAAACAAGATCGACAGTTCGTTCAACATCTTGTCTTTGTAGCTACTGACGCGATCAAACTCCGGCAACTGCCAAGTCACACCCAGCGCCCAACCGCGCGGCATGATGGTGACTTTATGCACGGGATCGGTGTTCGGTAGCAGCTCAGCGACGACCGCATGGCCTGCTTCGTGGTAGGCGGTGTTTTTGCGCTCGTCTTCACGCAGCACCATCGACTTACGCTCTGGACCCATAAAGATCTTGTCTTTGGCGTCTTCAAAGTCGTGCATATCGACGGTGTTTTTGTTGCGACGTGCGGCAAACAGCGCGGCTTCGTTGACCAAGTTGGCCAAGTCGGCACCGCTCATGCCCGGCGTACCGCGTGCCAGCACTTTGGTTTCGACACCAGTCGAAGACGGCAATTTTTTCATATGCACGTTGAGGATTTCCTCACGGCCTTTGATATCGGGGAGGCTTACCGCAACCTGACGGTCAAAACGACCCGGACGCAGCAGCGCTTTGTCGAGGACATCGGCACGGTTGGTCGCCGCGATCACGATTACGCCTTCCGAGCCTTCAAAGCCGTCCATCTCAACCAGCATCTGGTTCAGGGTTTGCTCACGTTCGTCATTGCCACCGCCCATACCTGAGCCGCGATGACGACCGACTGCGTCGATCTCGTCGATAAAGATAATGCACGGTGCATGGCGCTTGGCCTGCTCGAACATATCGCGCACGCGCGATGCACCCACACCCACAAACATTTCAACGAAATCGGAACCGGAGATCGAGAAGAACGGCACTTTGGCTTCACCAGCTACAGCTTTGGCCAGCAAGGTTTTACCAGTTCCCGGTGGGCCAACCATCAGCACGCCCCGTGGAATCATCGCACCCAGACGTTTGAATTTAGCCGGATCACGCAGGAAATCAACGACTTCAACCAGCTCGGCTTTGGCTTCATCACAGCCGGCCACATCGCCGAAGTTCACTTTGATTTGGTCTTCGGTCAGCATCTTGGCTTTGGATTTACCAAAGCTCATCGGTCCACGCGCGCCGCCACCTTGACCACCGCTCTGCATGTTGCGCATGAAGAACATGATGATGAGGACGAGCAGCACGATCGGGAACAGCGTCATCAGGAGCTGAATCCAGACGCTTTGGCGCTCTGGGGCAGAACCTTGAATATCAATTTTTTGCGCAGCAAGGCTCGGCATCAGATTGTTATCTGGAATACCGGCTGGGCGTACGGTTTCAAATGTGGTGTTGTCTTTACGAACGCCTTTGATGATTTCGCCATCAATGTTGACGCTCTTGATCTGACCAGCATTGACCGCAGTCACAAACTGAGAATAGCTTTGCGTCTCAGAAGGCTTTTTCTTGTCAAAACTGCTGAACACCATAAAGATGATTCCGAGTATGACAAGCCACAGCAACACCTTTTGGAGTATATCGTTCAAGGCTTTTCCACCTATGGTTACTAGCGATTACACTAGTTGAATGACTTAAAAATATTTCTCTACGTTCAAAGCAAACTTCGCAC
>JASLJP010000302.1 GCA_030152425.1 Aquirhabdus sp. | reverse complement strand
TCAAGGTTACCCAGCATTGATGCGCCAGTACGCATCACATCCATTGGATGTGCTTCTTTAGGAATGTTTTCCAGGACGGTTTTCAGTGCTTGTGGCAGGCCACGTAGGGTTTTCAGCTTGGCTTTATAGGCAGCCAGTTGCGCTTTCGATGGCAGTTCGCCAAAGAAAATCAGATAGGCCACTTCTTCAAACTCGCAGTGTTCCGCCAGATCACGCACATCATAACCCCGGTAAGTCAGGCCTGCGCCTTCTTTACCGACTGTGGACAGTGCTGTTTTACCAGCCACTTGGCCGCGGAGTCCCGCACCCGATAATACTTTTGCTTCTGCCATGTTATCTATTCCTATGACGAGATGAGATCAATCTTTAACAGTTAAAAAACGGTATAGCAAAATCTTAGGTTTAAAGCAGAGATTATTTCTCGCCTTTAAACAATGCGTCCAGTTTGTCTTCGTAGGAATGGTAATCCAAGAATTTGTACAACTCTTTGCGCTGTTGCATCAGGTCGAGTACATTGACCTGCGTGCCCTCGGCGCGTACAGCTTCATACACCGCCAGCGCTGCTTTTTGCATCGCACGGGTGCCAGACAGCGGATAGAGTACCATCGCAATGCCCTGCTCGCCCAGCTCTTCACGGGTGTAGTATGGGGTATCGCCAAACTCAGTGATGTTGGCCAGTACCGGCACACCGACCGCATCGCAAACTTTTTTGTACATGGTAATGTCGGTCATCGCTTCCGCAAAAATCGCATCTGCGCCGGCTTCAACGAATGCGCACGCGCGGTCAATGACACCTTGCAAGCCTTCAGCTTGTAGGGAGTCTGTCCGCGCCATGACGACAAAGCTCGAGTCGGTCTTGGCATCCACAGCAGCCTTTACACGGTCAACCATTTCACCTTTGGTGACGATTTCTTTGTTTGGACGATGACCACAGCGCTTTTGCGCCACTTGGTCTTCGATATGCACTGCGGCGACACCGGCACGGATCATCTCTTTGACCGTACGTCCGATGTTAAATGCACCGCCCCAGCCAGTATCAATGTCGACAAGCAACGGGGTGTCCACCCGGCTTGTGATACGGCGCGCATCAATCAATACGTCTTCGAGTGAGGTGATCCCGAGATCTGGCAAACCGTAGGAGTAGTTCGCAACACCAGCGCCGGAAAGATAAATGGCTTTATAGCCGACTTGAGTGGCCATCATCGCCGCATAGGCGTTGACGGTGCCCATGATTTGTAGTGGTTTTTCTTGCGCGATTGCGTCACGAAAACGTTGACCTGCACTGCCTATAGACATCTAAACACTCCCGACGATTAATTCCTAGCCCGATTTTACAAACGACTAGGATGTGATATGCCTCTAAAATTGGGTCATATTATAGCGGACTAGCATGCTACACGAGGAGAGGGCGAGTCATCATATTAAAAAATACCAATATCGCCGCAAAAATGACTCTAAAAGACAAAAGCCCACCTCGGCGACACCGAGATGAGCTTGTTTGTACGTTTTATGCACAGCACATCTATACTACTTCACCAGCACATAACCAGCACCGCTGCGCTGGTAATAATGCTTGTTGGCAAAATAATAGGTTTGGCGATGTGACTTGACGATCCGATAGCGATGCGGCAGGTTTTTGATCCACGGCCGTGGCTGGTTCGGATGGGCTTGCTGCCATTTCACATCATGCACTGAGGGTGCGCGATATTTAGAGGGCGCAGGATTGCTTGGAGTTGCGTGCTGGGGAATCGCCTGAGCGATCTGCACGCAGCCTGCACAGAGTGCAACGATGGCAATGCGCGACCAGCCCTTCGACGTATTTAGACGTATCACTTTCACACTCCTCCACCTTGTATAACCCATGCTGCATCAAGAACTCACGTTTAACTCTGGCTTATGATCCTGATTTGGCGTGTCTTGCGCTAAAAAACGCATGGCGTTCATCTTGACTAATCTGACCGTTATGGTCTGTATCAATTTCATTAAAATGCTCGGCCAGACGCGGTGCACTGGCTTGGGCTTCGCTGAGGCTGATCTGACCATCGCCATTGCTGTCGACGTGTTTAAACCAGCCGCCGCGGGCGCCGTCATGACGACCATGATCACCCCCGTGATGGCCGTGATGATGACCCACTATGCGTGACCACAGGTGATGCCAGAAACCATGGCGCTGTGGTTTGTAGTCGAGCCACTCTTGCAGCGTGAGCTTGCCATCATGGTTGGCATCGGCTTTTTCAAACTGCTTGGTGCGCTGCTGCTCGATGCGTTCTTTGCGTTTTTCCAGACGGGCAGCGTGATGGGCTTGCAATTCTGCTGCACTAATCAGGCCATCATGGTTAGTATCGATGTCTTTAAAGTGTTTGGCCAGACGCGGCGCAAATGACTCGGCTTCCGCCAGACTGATTTGGTTGTCATGATTGGTGTCGACCCGTTGCAGCCACTCGGTCAGATGTTTGCCATCGCGGGGACGCGCTGCGTCGTCAGGCTGTCCGGGCTGCGCAGTGGCCAGCGGATGAAAGTCGCCTGCTGCACCACGCGGCTCACCCCAGCCACGATGCTCTGGATGGAAAGCCAGCCACTCGGCCAAGGTCACCTGTCCGTCTTGGTTTTTATCTGCCTGCTGGAAAAATTCGGTCTTATGGGCAATGCGCTGTTGCTGGCGTTTGGCTTTAAATGCGGCACGTTGCTCGGGGGTCCAGTCATGATGACGCTCAGCTGGGTCGGCTTGCAGCGCAGGTGCACTGACTACGGCAGATGTCGGCTCGGCAGCCCAACTGGTGGCCGTCAGGCCGCCACTGCTGATCACGAGAGCCGCCAATAGCGCTC
>JASLJP010000368.1 GCA_030152425.1 Aquirhabdus sp. | reverse complement strand
AAACCGCTGCTGCAGCGGACAAGATCATCTTCGGCGCGGGCATCACGGCGGCCAATATCAAGCTGCTACGCGACGGCGTGGATCTGATCATCACCTTTAGCAACAGTGCGGATGACTCGATCCGTATCCTCAATCAGTTTAGCAATCCAGCCGCCGCGCTACTGAATACCCTACAGTTTAGCGACGCCTCTACGATGAGCCTCACGGCACTCGCCAATATCATCTACAGCACCGGCGGGAGCGCTGCAGACGCCTTGAGCGGCTATGGCGGGCTGGATGTCCTGACCGGCAATGGCGGCGCGGACACGTTAAACGGCCTCGGTGGCAATGACACGCTCTATGGCGGCGTCGGACAGGATGTGCTGGCCGGCGGCGATGGCGATGATCTGCTGGATGGCGGCGCCGGCCTCGATACAATGACCGGCGGCCTCGGGGATGACACTTATGTGCTCGACAATGTCGCCGATAGTATCATCGAGAATGCCGGCGAGGGCAGCGACACGGTACAAAGCAGCTTTAGCTATACCTTGGCGGCAGACTTTGAACACCTGACCCTGACCGGTGCCGTGGCGACCGACGCCACGGGCAATAGTTTTGATAACGCCTTGACCGGCAATAGTATCGCCAACACCCTGACCGGCCTTGCGGGTAACGACACCCTAAACGGCGGTACAGGCATCGACACCCTGATCGGCGGGCTGGGCGATGACACTTATGTGGTCGATAACGCCAGTGATGTCGTCACGGAAAACGTAGCCGAGGGCACTGACCTGATCCAAACCTCGATCAGCTACACCATCCGCGCCAATGTCGAAAACCTGACCCAAACCGGCAGCTTTAGCCTCACCGCCATCGGCAATAGCCTGAATAACCGCATCACCGGAAATTCAGGCAACAACAACCTCGACGGCAGCACCGGCATCGACACCCTGATCGGCGGTCTGGGCAACGACACCTATGTGGTCGATGTGGCCGGCGATGTCGTAACCGAAGCAGCAAGCGCAGGTACCGACACGGTACAGAGCGGCGTCAGCTATACGCTGGGTGCCAACCTTGAAAACCTGACCCTGACCGGTACAGGCACGCGGAACGGCGTCGGGAACGGCGCCGCCAATGTCATGACGGGCAATAGCGGTAACAACGTATTGACCGGCGGACTCGGGTCGGATACGTATTCGTTTAACCGCACCAGCAAACAAGACATCCTGGTCGACAGCGGCGGCAGCAACGACCAGCTCCTGTTTGCCAGCGACGTGGCATCCAACCAACTGTGGTTTAAACACATCGGCAATGATCTGGTCATCGACATCATCGGCACCGCCAATACCGCCACCATCAAAAACTGGTATATCGGCGGCACCGCCAATCATATCGAGACCTTAAAATCCGGTGACGGCAAAACCCTGACTGACGCTCATGTGCAAAATCTAGTTACTGCCATGGCGGGGATGACTGAGCCGCCGAGTGGGCAGACCACGCTGTCGGCCAACGATGCCGCGACGCTGGCGCCGGTATTCGCCGCCAACTGGAAGTAATATTAGACCGTTTAGTCTAAAGACCATCGCCAGCCGATGGTCTTTTTTTGCCTTTACTGGCAGAGTAGCGGCAATCTAAAAAACAGTATTGCTGCAGGGGCGGATCCGCAGCACCACTGCCCCGACCTAAGATGCAAGGATAGAGCATGGCCATCTTCACCGGCACCAACGCCGACAACGCAATACTCGGCACCAGCGCTGCCGATACCATCAATGGTCTGGGCGGCAATGACACCCTCGATGGCGGTCAGGGCGCCGATACCCTGATCGGCGGCGATGGCGCCGACCTGTATATAGTCGATCAGATCGGTGATCGCGTGGTCGAGCAGGCCACGCTGGAGCCGAGTACGGTGGTCGATGTGGTCATCGCCGCAGTCAGCTATACCTTGAGCGCCAATGTCGAAAACCTGCAGCTCTCCGGCACGGCCAGTATTAATGCGACGGGCAATGCCGCAGACAACATCCTGCTCGGCAATGCCGGCAACAACACCTTGGACGGCGGCGCGGGCGCGGACAAAATGGCCGGTGGCGCAGGCCACGACCTGTACCAAGTCGACAACCTGTACGACGTGATCGTCGAAGCGGCCAACGAAGGCATCGACCGCGTCGACAGCACGGTCAGCTATGTGCTGAGTGCCAATGTCGAAGTGCTCAATCTGGTGGGCAGTGGCAACCTGAACGCCGTGGGCAACAGCAGCGACAACACCCTGACCGGCAATGGCGCCAATAATATATTGGATGGCGGTCTCGGTGCCGACACCCTGAGCGGCGGGCTGGGCAATGACACCTATGTGGTGGATAACAGCGGTGACGTGATCAGCGAAGGGTTTAATGGCGGCACCGACAGCGTGCGTGCCAGCATCAGCTATATCTTGACTGACAACCTCGAAAACCTGCAGCTCACTGGCAATGCCTCGCTCACCGGCTCTGGCAATCTGCGCAACAACGCCCTACAGGGCAATGCCGCCAGCAATCTGCTCATGGGCTATGCCGGTAACGACACCTTGGATGGCGGCGCAGGCGCCGATACCCTGTCCGGTGGCAGCGGCGACGACAGCTATCTGGTGGACAATGTCCTCGACCGCATTCTGGAGGCTGCCGACTCGGGCACCGACACCGTCTACTCCAGCGCTGCTACTTTCGGCCTCTATGACGCGGTCGAAAACCTCACCCTCGTCGGCCCCGCGCAGAATGGCTTTGGCAATAGCGCCGCCAACCTGATCATCGGTAATGAGGGCAATAACGGCCTCGACGGTCTGGGCGGCGCCGATACGCTGATCGGCGGGCAGGGCAATGATCAGTACATCGTCGACAACCTTGGCGACACCGTGATCGAGTACGATGGTCAAGGCACCGACCAGATCGTGTTTAGCACCGACAGCTACACGCTGCCGGACTATGTTGAGGCGCTGGTGTTTAGCACCGACCACGGCCTGCGTGGCACCGGCAATAGCATGGTCAATCTGATCAAAGGCAATGCGCTCAACAACACCCTCGATGGCGGCGCTGGCGGCGACTACCTGCAGGGTGGCAAAGGCAACGATACCTATATCGTCGACGATGCTGCCGACAGCATCACCGAGCTGGCCGGTGAGGGCAGCGACACCGTGCAGAGCAGCCTCAGCTATCGCTTGGGCGCCAATGTTGAAAACCTCACTCTGCGTGGCACTGGCACGCGCAGCGGCTTTGGCAATGATCTGGCCAATATCTTTATCGGCAATAGCGGCAACAACGCGCTGACCGGTTACAAAGGCAATGACACCTATAATTTCAGCCGCAGCAGCGCACACGACAGCATCATCGACACCGACTCGACCAGCGGCAATACCGACACCCTGCGCTGCCTGCCCGATATCGCATCCAGCCAGTTGTGGTTTAAACACGTCGGCAATGATCTTGAGGTCAGCATCATCGGCACCGCCAATAGCGCGCTGATCA
>JASLJP010000253.1 GCA_030152425.1 Aquirhabdus sp. | reverse complement strand
CAAACCCCAGAAGATGCAGCGGCGCAAATCGATGGCATCACCGCCGTCAAACGCCGTAGCTTTAAAGGCATGAGCCTAGAAGAGCGCCAGTCCGAGCGCCGTGAGCGTCTTATGGAAGCCGGCTTGCAGCTGTATGGCATGCAGGGCTTTTTTTCGGTTACGGTGCGCGATATCTGCGTTGAGGCCAAGCTGACCGAGCGTTATTTTTACGAGTCGTTTAAAAACAGCGGCGCGCTGTTCGATGCCATCTATATGGGTGCGGTCGAAGCGCTGCAGCAAAAAGTCATGACCGCCGTGATGCAGGGTGCACCGGAGCCACGCGAAATGGTACAGCAGGGCTTGACGGCGTTCTTCCAGACCTTGCACGACGATCAGCGCAAAACGCGGATTTTGTTTATCGATGCGATCTTAGTCCATGAAAACGATGGCAAAAGCATCTATAAGGCGGTCAAACGCTTTGATGTGATGACCCAGTCGTTTATCGCGCTGATGGTGCCCAAGGTGCAAGAGCATATGGCGCTGGTGTCCTTGGTCTCGACGGGTCTGACCGGCTACGTCTCCCATCTGGCCACGCGCTGGGCAATGGGCGGCTTTAAAGAGCCGATGGCCGACGTGATCAATGCCTGTATGGTGCTGTATAGCGGTATGCTGGCGATGCTCAAAGAGTAGACCAACAACGGCATCGATGCGTGGGGCAAGAAGGCGACCCCACCGAAGTCCAAAGGCTAAACCCGCAGGCCGCCGCGCTGTATGCCGTGCTGATCAGCTGCGCATACAGCGCACGCTCAGCTCGCCGATGCGTTTTAGCGCCTGCTCGATTTCCACACTCCACAGATCGCCGCAGTTGATGCGCAGATGATGGTCACAGCGGCTGCTGGTGGTAAACAGCGCGCCGGGCATGATAAAGATCCCCTCGGCCAGCGCCAGTTCAAACAACTGCAACGTGTCGCAGCTCTGCGGCAACTCCAACCACAGCAGATACCCCCCGCGCGGTCGGGTCAAACACGTGCCTGCCGGAAAATAACGCTCGATCGCCTCCGATACACGGCGAATTTGCAATTGAAACGTCTCGCGCAAATGGCGTAAGTGATGGTCATAGCCACCGCTTTCCATAAAGCGCGCCAAGGTAATCTGAAACAGTGCCGCTGTCGCCACGCTGCTGGTGAATTTCAGGTGGGTGATTTCCTGCTGCCAGCGCCCCGCCGCGATCCAGCCGATGCGAAACCCCGGCGCCAACGTCTTGGTAAACGAGCTACAGAGCATGACATTGCCGCTGGTGTCCCACGCCTTCATCGGCTTGGGTCGGTGGTGGTCGAAGTACAGCTCGCCGTAGATATCGTCTTCGATGATCGGGATGCCACGCTCGGTCATCATGTGCAGCACGGCTTGCTTGTGTTCATCCGACATCACACTGCCCAACGGATTCTGGATGGTGGGCATCACGATTAGCGCCTTGACCGCTCCCGCCTCGCGGGTCGCCAGTTCCAGTGCGGCGACCGAGATGCCGTCTTGGGCGCTGGTCGGGATCTCCAGCGCCTTGAGCCCCAGACTTTCGATGATCTGCAAGATGCCAAAGTAGATCGGCGACTCGACCGCCACCGTATCACCGCGCTGGGTCACGGCGCGGATGCAGAGATTGAGCGCCTCCATCGCGCCGACGGTGACGATGATCTCCTCGGGATTGAGCAGGGCGCCATAGTGGGCGTAGCGGCGTACGACCTGTGTGCGTAGCTCGGGATGCCCCATGCTCATGTCATAGCGGCCGATGGCCTCCAGCATGGTGCGGTTGTTGGCGGCCAGCAGCTTGCGCAGACGGGTGATGGGAAACAGCGCGTAGTTGGGCGAGGCCGCGCCAAGCGGCACCAGATCGGGCAGGCTGGCAGCAGTCAGCACCCGCATGATGGTGCGGTTCAGATCGACTTCGGTGGCGGCGGGCAGGGTGGTTGAGTAGTGTGGCTCTTGCAGCAGCAGCGTGCGGTGGCGCACGAAATAGCCGGACTTGGGGCGTGCTTCGATCAGGCCTTGGTTCTCAAGATAGCGCAGCGCCGTGAGTGCCGTGACCGGGCTGGTCTGTTCCTGCTGCGCCAGCACCCGTACCGAGGGCAGGCGGCTGCCCCCCGGAAAAGCACCTTGCTCGATCAGGTGTTGCAGACGCGCGGCCATGACCCGATACAGGGGTGGCGTGTGTGTGGCAGGCGGGGTCATCGCGGTCATGGCCGGGGTCTCCAATACAGTGCTGATCTGGAACGACTATAACAGATTGGCTTGTTCTCTATCTGTACTAGTGACAAAAGATATTTCCTATATCTGTTTCTATTTATTGCGCACGCGCATACTGCAGGTCATCAACGCGCTGTGGAGCACAGGGTCATGCAGTATCAATTATCCAACCAGCCGATGCGGCTACAAGGTGGCAATCAGCGGCTCTGCTGTGAGCAGGGCACCGTATGGCTGACCCTGCAAGGCGACAGTCATGACTACTTCGTGTGTGCGGGCGAGTCGCTGGATATTTCGGGACGCGCCGTGATCGTCAGTGCCTGGGGTGATCGCGCCATCGCCGAGGTGTGCGCGGTCCACTGAGCGCCGGGGCAGTCATGCCATCTACTCAGACAGATACACAACGGGATTACAGGTATACAGACCCATGTTCAGGCTACACGATTTCTCCGTCTCCACGCTCGTGGCAGGCTTCATCACCGTCTTGGTCGGCTTTACCAGCTCGGCCGTGCTCGTCGTTCAGGCTGCACAGGGTCTGGGCGCGTCGCCGGCCGAGATCGCGTCGTGGATTTGGGCGCTGGGACTCGGTCTGGGACTGACCACCTGCGGACTCTCGCTCTACTACCGTACGCCCATCGTCACTGCATGGTCGACAGCGGGCGCGGCACTGTTGATCGGCAGTCATGGCATCAGTCTGGCGGAGGCCATCGGCGGTTTTGTACTGTCTGGGGTGCTTATTGCGTTGGCGGGTTTTAGCGGTCTATTTGCCCGGAGTATCAGCCGTATCCCGTTGTCGATTGCCGCCGCGATGCTGGCTGGCATCTTGCTCAAATTCGGCATGGACGTGTTTGTCGCCATGCAACAGCAGTTCGTGCTGGTGTTTGGCATGTTTGTGGTCTATTTGCTCATGCGCCGCATCGCGCCGCGCTATGCGGTACTGGCGACACTGGTCTACGGCGTGCTGTATGCGACCGCTAGTCAGAACCTGCACCTGCCTACGTTGTCACTGGCGCTGACCGTGCCGGTCTGGACGACACCGGTGTTTAACCTGCATGCGCTGTCCATCGCCATCCCTTTGTTTATCGTCACCATGGCGTCGCAAAACATCCCCGGTGTGGCCATGCTGCGTGCCTCAGGCTATGCCGTCAACGTCTCGCCGGTGATCGGCTGGACAGGCACGGCCAATGCCCTGTTTGCACCATTTGGCGCCTATACCATCAACCTTGCGGCGATCACTGCTGCGATCTGCACCGGACGCGAGGCTCATACAGACCCCGGCAAGCGCTACACAGCGGCACTGTCGGCGGGGGTGTTTTACACCCTGATGGGGTTGTTTGGCGCGACCATCACCGCGTTGTTTCTCGCATTCCCGCACGCCTTGATCTTGGCGCTGGCGGGTCTGGCTTTGCTCGGTACCATCGGCAACGGTCTAGCGACCGCCCTGCAGGATGAGTCGGAGCGCGAAGCCGCATTGATTACCTTCTTGGTGACCGCCTCTGGGCTGACCTTGGGTGGGCTGGGGGCAGCATTTTGGGGACTGGTTGCTGGAGGGCTGGCATATGGCGTTGGGCGCTTTCGATTGCAGCGGCGCAAAGCGCTGGTCGTGCCGTCCTAAAGGACATTGTTTTATGTAAATGCCATCCTCCGAAAAAAAAGCGCACCCTGCTTTGTTTTGATTTTAAAGGGATAAATTGGCTTTGCCGTCATTAGGCGTCAAGGATTGTCCGAAAGTGACATTGACTATTGTCAACTATGCGCCTATGTTAGGGGGACATCATAGGTGGTAGATTAGGCAAATCATGAAACAACAACATTTTGATACGTTGATCGTTGGTGCAGGCATTTCGGGGATTGGCCTTGCTTGCCATTTAAAACAAGATTGTCCGAATAAGACCTTTGCGATCCTGGAGCGTCGCGAGGCGATGGGCGGGACGTGGGATCTGTTCCGCTATCCGGGTATACGCTCCGACTCGGACATGTCGACCTTTGGCTATAACTTCCGGCCATGGACCGAGTCCAAAGTATTGGCCGATGGTCCTGCCATCCGTGGCTACCTGCAAGACACTGCTGCAGAGTACGGTATCCCCAAGCATATCCATTATCAGCGTCAGGTCATCAGTGCCTCCTGGTCCAGCAGCGCAAAACTGTGGACGTTGACCGTGCAAAACGGCGCCAGCGGCGAGACGGAAACATGGACCACCAATTTCCTGCTCGGCTGCACCGGCTACTACAACTATGACGAAGGCTTTAGCCCGGCATTCCCGGGTCAAGACGATTTTAAAGGCCAGATCATCCATCCACAGCATTGGCCGGAAAATCTCGATTATAGCGGCAAGCGCGTGGTGATCATCGGCAGTGGCGCGACGGCCATTACCTTGGTACCTGCCATGGCCGGCAAGGCCGGTCATGTGACCATGCTGCAGCGCTCTCCGACCTATATCGCGACCGTGCCGTCGGTCGACTTTGTCTATGACAAACTGAAAAAAGTGCTGCCAAGCAAATTGGCCTACAGCATCACGCGCAAGCGCAATGTCCAACTGCAACGCGCCATCTACAAGCTGTCCTTGCAGCATCCAAAAGTGATGCGCAAAATCTTGCTGGCTGGGGTGAAGAGCCAACTGGGCAACAAGATCGACATGAAACACTTCACCCCGAACTACAATCCATGGGATCAACGTCTGTGCGTGGTGCCGGATGGTGATTTGTTTAAAGTGATTCGTCAGGGCAAAGCCCATATCGTGACCGAGCATATCGAGCGCTTTACCGAAAACGGCATCCTGCTGAAATCCGGCGAGCACCTCGACGCCGACATCATCGTCTCGGCGACAGGTCTGAACGTCCAGCTCCTGGGCGGCACCAAGGTCGATGTGGATGGCAAACCCCTCGTACCAAGCGAGCACCGGATGTACCAAGGTATACTGGTCGAACGCGTGCCAAACGCCGCGTTGATCGTCGGCTTTACCAATGCCTCATGGACGCTGAAGGTCGACATCGCCGCCAACTACCTGACCCGTCTGTTTAACTATATGGACGATCACGGCTACAAGACGGTCGTTGCCCACGACCGTGAAGGCTGCAAAACCAACGATGTGTTGCTCGG
>JASLJP010000209.1 GCA_030152425.1 Aquirhabdus sp. | reverse complement strand
CGAAGCTGCCTTTCTCTATCAACTGTTTGTGCGCGCCTATGGCACCAACAACTTCCCCGACTGCTCCAACATGTGCCACGAGCCGACCAGTCTCGGCCTGACCGAGACCATCGGCCTCGGCAAAGGCACGGTGACGCTGGATGACTTTGCCGAGGCCGACGCCATCTTTATCTTTGGCCAAAACCCCGGCACCAACCACCCGCGCATGCTCGGCACGCTGCGCGCCGCCTCGAAACGCGGTGCCAATATCGTCGCCATCAACCCACTGCATGAGCGCGGTCTGGAGCGCTTTACCGACCCACAAGACCCCATCGAGATGTTGACCGGTGGCAGCACCCAGATCAGCACCTACTATTTCCAGCCGCGCGTCGGCGGCGACTACGCCTTGCTGCTGGGTATGATGAAGCATCTGCAGCAGTGGCATGATCAGGCCATCGCCGCCGGCCAACCCAACGTGTTTGACCTCGACTTTATCCGCACGCAGACCACAGGCTTTGACGCCCTCTTGAAAGAGGTCGCACAGACCGACTGGGACGAAATCCATGCCGCATCGGGACTGTCGGCGGTGGCGCTGGAACATCTGGCGCACTTGTTCGTCGATGCGAAACGGGCGATCTTTTGCTGGGGCATGGGCATCACCCAGCACCGCCAAGGCGTGGCGACCGTGCAGATGCTGAGCAATCTGCTGCTGGCGCGCGGGCATATCGGCCGCGCAGGCGCGGGGCTGTGTCCGGTACGCGGGCATAGCAATGTGCAGGGCGACCGCACCATGGGCATCTATGAGAAGCCCAGCCCCAAACTGCTCGACCGCTTGGATCAGATCTTTGGGATCACTACGCCGCGCGCGCATGGCGTCGATGTGGTGGAGTCGATCACGGCCATGGCCGAAGGTCGGATCAAGGTGTTCTTTGCCATGGGGGGCAATTTCGTCGCCGCCAGCCCAGACAGTGAGCTGACTCACGCTGCATTGCAGCGCTGTGAGCTGACCGTACAGGTCTCGACCAAGCTCAATCGCAGCCATCTGCTGCATGGCCGCGATGCGCTGATCCTGCCCTGTCTGGGGCGCACCGAAAAAGACGTACAGAAGTTTGGTGAGCAGTCGGTCTCGGTCGAGGATTCGATGAGTAATGTCCACCTGTCGCATGGTCGTAACCCACCGGCATCACCCGACCTGCTGTCCGAGCCTGACATCGTGGCACGGCTGGCGACGGCGGTCCTGCCCGACAGCCAGATCCCGTGGCGCTGGTATATCGAAGACTATGACCGTATCCGCGATGTGATCGGTGAGGTGTTTGACGATTTTCGCGATTTTAACTATCGCGTACATGTGCCGGGTGGGTTTCATCTGCAGCATCCTGCCAACCACCAAGAGTGGCGTACGCTGAGCGGCAAGGCCGAGTTTCACTACCGGCCGCTGCATGACGTCTATCAACCCGCTGACTACAGCGCACATCAGCAGCCGGTCCTGACCCTGACCACCATGCGCTCGCATGACCAATACAACACGACCATCTATGGCCTCGATGACCGCTATCGCGGGGTCTATGGTCAGCGCCGCGTGCTGTTTATCCATGCTGCTGATATTGCGCTATTGGGTCTACATGACGGGCAATGGGTGGATATCGAGAGCTTAGCCGCCGACGGCAAAAAACGCGTCGCACCCCGCTTTAAACTGGTCAAGTACGATATCCCCCGCGGCTGTGTCGCGGCCTACTATCCCGAGACCAATGTGCTGGTCGCCATCGGCAACCATGCCGACCGTGCGGGCACGCCCGGCTCGAAGTCCATCCCAGTGATCCTGCATGCATCTAGCGTCGAGGCAGCACACCATGTCTAAACTGGTGACCGACTTGGATACCGTGCAGCCGCAGGGCAGCACGGTGCCCTACGGCATGAGTACAGTCTCGGCCACCAGCCATCGCATGCACGAAGCCAGCCGCGTACAGGACTGGGTCATCGACGAGCATCCTGTCGCACTGGTGTATAACGGACTTGCCCATGTGGTGATGATGGCCACGCCCGTCGATCTTGAGCATTTTGCCTTGGGCTTTAGCCTGTCCGAAGGCATCATCACGGGTCAGCACGAGCTGTATGACCTCGAAGTGCAGCATGGTCTGGATGGCACGCAGATCCTCATGACCGTTTCCTCGCGCGCCTTTGCCGCTTTGAAAGATAAAAAGCGCGGCATGCTGGGACGCACCGGCTGCGGGGTCTGTGGCACTGAAAGCCTGACCCAACTCGAGACCGCCGTGCCGCGGATCAGCACCCCGTATAACCCCGCATGGCTCGATGTGCTGCCTGCCGCATTGGCACACCTGCCTGACCTACAGCCACTCAATCTGTCCACCGGAGGCGCCCACGCTGCGGCATGGGTGCGTGCTGATGGCCAGCTACTGGCGGTGTTTGAAGACGTCGGGCGGCACAATGCGCTGGACAAACTACTCGGCTATCTGGCGCAGCATGGCACGGATTTAAGCAGCGGCTTTGTGCTGATCACCAGCCGCGCCAGCTTTGAGCTGGTGCGTAAATGCGCGCTGCTGAATATCGCCCTGCTCGCCTCCATCTCTGCCCCCACCAGCCTCGCCATCCGCCTCGCCAATCAAGCGGGCTTGGGCTTGGTCAGTTTCTGCCGTGGCGAAGGCTTTGTGGTGTACAACGACGCCAAGTAAAGCAGCAAAGTGCGACTACACCGTCACCTCAGCGTGCTTGACTTCCCCCATGGCGAAGCATAGCGTCATGGGCAATCTATTTAGCTGCTCAACCTAGGAGCGCGCCATGACCTCTACTGAAAAAACCGCCTGTATCCTCTGCTCACGTAACTGCGGCCTATCGGTCGATATCGACGAGGGTAAATTTGTCCGGATTCGCGGTGACGACGACCATGCCATGACCCATGGCTATATCTGCCAAAAAGCCGCGCGACTGGAACACTACCAGACCCACGACGACCGCCTGCAGTATCCGCAAAAACGCCAGCCGGATGGCAGCTATGTGCGGATCAGCTGGGATCAGGCGCTGAGCGAGATCGCAGCGCAGCTGATCCAGATCCGCAGCGACCATGGCGGCGACGCGTTTGCCTTTGTCGGCGGCGGCGGTCAGGGCAATCACTTGGGCGGTGCCTATAGTCGGCAGGTGCTGGCGGCGATGAAGAGTCGCTACGCCTATAACTCACTCGGCCAAGAAAAAACCGGCGACTTCTGGGTCAATGGTCGGCTGTTTGGCAGTCAAACCTGCCATACCACCGAAGACGTCGAGCACGCCGACTATGTGCTGTTTATTGGCACCAATCCGTTCCAAGCCCATGGCATCCCCAATGCCCGCGACACGCTGCGCGAGATCAAAAAAGACCCCAACCGCACCATGGTGGTCATCGACCCGCGTCGCTCGGAAACCGCCAAACAAGCCGACATTCACCTGCAGCTTAAACCCGGTACCGATGCCTTCCTCATGGCCGCCATGCTGGCGATCATCGTGCGTGAAGGGCTACATGACCGCGACTTTATCGCGCAACACTGCAGTGGCTTTGAGGCGATTGAACAGTCGCTGCTCAGTGTCGACGTGGCGGACTATGCCGCGCGGAGTGATATCCCACTGGCCGATATCGAGCGCGTCGCGCGGGGCTTTGCTACCGCAGAAACCGCCTGCGTGCGCATCGACCTCGGTATCCAGCAGACGCTGCACACCACGCTGAACGGCTATCTGGAAAAACTGCTCTATCTGATCACCGGTAACTTCGGCAAAAAAGGCGGCAACAACCTGCACTCCTACCTGCTGCCGATCCTTGGCAATACCGACGAGCGTAAAAAGAAAAACGGCAAAGGGCTAAAACTGACCGCCCACCACAAGATGCACCCCATCGCCGGCATCTACCCGCCCAACATCCTGCCCGATGAGATCCTGCATGCAGGCGAAGATCGCGTGCGCGCGGTGTTTGTCGACAGTGCCAATCCGATCATGACTTGGGCGGATACCGCCGCCTATGAGCGCGCCTTTGACAGTCTGGAGCTGCTGGTGGTGGTCGATGTGGCGATGACCGAGACCGCGCGCCATGCGCACTACATCCTGCCTGCCGCCTCACAGTTTGAGAAATGGGAAGCCACCGGCTTTAACCTCGACTTTCC
>JASLJP010000343.1 GCA_030152425.1 Aquirhabdus sp. | reverse complement strand
TTACTTATGGAACGCCCAAGACCTTATGGTTTTGAATGCCGAACAAGCCAGCTATGGCAGCGTGAAAAGTATCGCCTATTTCTGGGCAGCCTTAGATGAGGCAAAAATTACCGCGATCTTGCCTGCCTTTTTCGTACCGCTGTTCTATCGCAGGATTGATCCGCGCATCCTCTATGCCTATGTGGTGTTTGTCGGCTATTTCTTGTTTTGGTTCTATGCCACTCAGGTGGAGCGCTATTTGGCGCCGTGTTTGGTCGCGGCAAGTTTTTTGACCGTCTTTGTCGGCTATCGTTTGATCGGCAGTCGCCTCATGGCGTTTGTGCGCCAGCGCAGGCCAGATCTGCGGCCTTCCTATCTGAGTGCGCTGGCCATGCTCATCATCATGAGTGTCTTTCTCAAAGTCACCCTGAGTGATACCGCCCAGCGCATGGCGCGGTTGACAGAAATCCTCAATCTACGAGACGGTTACTCGCTATACCAATATGCCAATGGGCTAGATGAAAAATTCGGTCATCGTGTGATCCAAATCGGGTTTGAAAACAGTATATATTTCTACCATGGTGTCACGATCGGCGACTGGTTCGGCCCTGCGCGTTATCGTCAATTTTATATGAGCTGCACGCGCAAGTGCACCTTGATTGACCCAGCGCACATGATCGAAAAGATGGCAGCGTTTAACGCCAAAATCGTCATCATCAACGCCAAACGTTTTGACTTCGATCTCCCCAGCTATGCTCAATATTTTGATGTGCTATATCGTACAGAGGGTGGCTATATATTGACGCCGAAAACATCGCCCTGAGATCGGGTCGCACAGCGTGCAGCCCGCCGGCGTATTGCACCTGCGCCAATTATCTCACCCCACCCAGCGCTCACCCCATCCGGATCAGCTTGTTTGCCCCGATAAAATCCTGCATATCTGAGAAATCAGGTGCCATCCCCTCGACATGATCTTTGATCAAGGGTTTAAGGTGCAGCATCTGCACCTTGCCGTATAGCGTGGCAAAAGCGACGTCTTTGGCATCCATCCCGACCCCGATCCGTATGATCTTCTCCAGCGGTGCCATTTTGGTCGGATCAAACAGCATCCAGCGTCCGCCAATATAGGCTTCAAACAGGGCATGAAAGTCCGGCGGTGGATCGGCGAATTCGGCATAGCCAAATACAAATCGCGCCGGAATATTCAGCGCGCGGCAGAAAGCGACCCCCAGATGGGCAAAGTCGCGGCAGACCCCAGCGCCGTTGTACAACACATCCCGCGCTGTGGTGGCGGGTGTACTGGCGCCGATCTCATAGGCGATATTTTTTTTGATCCATTCGCAGATGGCCTCGACCCGGCCAAAGCCAGTGGTGAGCTGGCCAAAGTTGCGCTGGGCGATTTTGCTGATGAGGTCGGATTCGCAATATCGACTGGGCAGTAAATAATGCAGCACCTCCGTCGGTAGCTCTGAGATGGCCATTTCGCGCGCCAACTCATTTCTGGGTGGCATGGCGACCTCGACGGTCGCTTGATAGTCGATGGTGCAATGATCGCCCGCGCTACTAAACCGAAAATAGCGGTTTTGCCCCGTATCGTCACTAAAAAACTCAGGCGTGCCACCAGCCACCGTCAGGCGCTCATGACAGACCGTCTGCGCCGGATGGTTGGCCGCCATGACCAGAATGATAAATTCGGTCGGCTCAAGCACGGTGTAATCAAGGCTGCAATGAATATCAAACTTACTCATGAACATCATCCTGCATATCGTTGACCGAGAACGCACCTCTGACTCATTATTAAAACGCAAACAACCGCCTGATTTGTGCCTTAAATGTTGGAACAGGTTGTCAGGCCGCAGTCGCCTGTAACATTAGGTAAGTCTTGTAGAGGAAAAGCGCGTGTCATTCATCCGCACGGAGGCTTTGGCTTACGCCATGACGCGAGGCGATCGGCGCTGCAGTTTTACAACACGGCTGCAGGCTGTCTAAATAAACGCGCTGTCTAAAAAAACAAGATTAAAAGTCGCGCGCGGCGGGCTTTTTTATACGATATGGGGTGTGAGAATATTTCATAAAAACAGATATTTAAATAATTTGGTGGTCATATTTTTCGTATATGATTTTCTTCCTCTGGCCAGTTTGGTCGAGATATTTTAATTACCATATTTAAGGATGAATCATGACTGCTTTTATACGACAGACTAAATTTGCGCTGACCGCATTGCTTTTGGCCAGTTCTTTCAATGCCAGCGCGCGGATTTGCCCGAATGAGGGTGAAGTGACGACCATCGCAGGTCTGGCACAGTACAGCGGTACGACTGACGGCACTGGGTCAGCTGCGCGTTTTAACTATCCTTACAGCATCGCAACAAGTCCATCGGGCAATTTATATGTCGTTGATACAACAAATCGACTGATTCGTAAAATTACTCCTACCGGCGTCGTGACGACCTTGGCTGGCGGTGGTCCGGGCAATCACGTCGATGGCACGGGCGCAGCAGCGGCATTTTATGATCCGTGGCGGATTGTGTCAGATCCATCTGGCAATCTGTATGTGTCAGAAGGAAATGGAAACAGTATTCGTAAAATCACCCCAGCC
>JASLJP010000143.1 GCA_030152425.1 Aquirhabdus sp. | reverse complement strand
GCTTTATCACTTAAAGGAATTGGTATCAAAGGACAAAACAGATTAAACTATTTGCCATGCCTTTTATCCACCGTATCTAATATCATTCGCTGCACCAGATTTTTAGACTTAATTTAGACTTTAGGTAGAGCCCGCCGCCATGACCTTTGTTGTTACCGAAAACTGCATCAAGTGTAAATACCAAGACTGCGTCGAAGTATGCCCTGTCGATTGCTTTTACGAAGGCCCTAACTTTCTGGTCATCAACCCTGATGAGTGTATCGATTGCGCACTGTGTGAACCTGAATGCCCAGCCAATGCGATCTTCTCGGAAGACGAACTGCCTAAAGGTCAAGAAAAGTTTCTGGCACTGAATACCGAACTGGCTGCGATCTGGCCAAACATCACCGTGATCGGTGAGCGTCCTGCAGATGCGGCCGAGTGGGATGGCAAACCGAACAAACTGGAATTGCTCGAACGCTAAGTTCAGCACCGTCCAAAAAACCGACCCCTTCGACAGACGAACGGGTCGGTTTTTTTATGGCTAAACGCCGCCACGTCGAGGCCAAAAAATCTGCGCGCAAACGATGTGAGTGCCCCGATGATTCTGCTATGCTCAAGTGACATACATATTCAATATCAACAATAAAGGATGAATACAGACTATGGCAACGATACCGATGGGACGCATCCCTATGCCCGGCCTCGGCAAACTGAAATATGCGTTTTTAGCGCTGATACTGCTGATCGTGGTGACGATCCTCTGGGGCTGTTTCTACACTGTCAAATCCGGCGAGCGCGCACTGGTGCTGCGCTTTGGTCAGGTGCAGGAAGTCGTATCGGATGGCCTGCACTTTAAGATGCCGTTTGTAGAAAGCGTGATCGTCGTGGACGTCCGCACGCAAAAATCCCACGCCCCGGCCAATGCCGGCACCAAAGACCTGCAGACCGTCACCACCGAAGTGGCACTGAACTACCACCTTGATGCCAATGCCCTGCAAGACACCTTTACCCGCATAGGTCTGGACGTGGAAAACAAAGTCATCGAGCCGCGCATCCAAGAGATCGTCAAGGCGGTCATCGCGCGCTTTTCGGCAGAGGAGTTACTGACCCGTCGTGATGCCGTTAAACAAGAAATTGCAGCAGGACTGCGTACCACGCTGGCAACGTACAACATCAGTGTGGAAGACATCCAGATCACCAACTTTAGCTTTTCCCGCGCCTTTGACGACGCCATTGAAGCCAAGCAAACCGCCGAGCAAAATGCGCTAAAAGCCAAAAATGACCTTGACCGGATCAAAGTCGAAGCCGAGCAAAAGATCACCATGGCTCAAGCCGAAGCCGAAACCATCCGTATCCAAGCCCAAGCCATCAAAGAACAAGGCGGTGAGGAATATGTGAAGATGAAGGCCATCGAAAAATGGAACGGCGTACTGCCACAATACACCGGCGGCGGTGCGATGCCGTTTATCACCTTGCCAAACGCGAAATAAGCGCTGCGCGCAAAAAGAAACCCTCGATCGCGAGGGTTTCTTTTTGGCTTGGGTTCAACGCCGGAAGACTTAACGCACACGCCCGGCCAGCAAGCGCCACAAGCTGCGTTTCTTTAGCGGCTCTTGTAGCATCTCGTCCAGCGACGGCAGTCGCTCAACATGCTCGGGTAATACCGTATCAGGCAGCTCGCCCATGAGGCCGATCCGCCGTGCGCCGCCAAAGCGGGTCAGAAACCCCAGTAGCGCCGCTTGGGCGCCGACATTGTGCTGCCAGCGTGCGCCTTCGGCCAGCGGCCAGTCCAGCCGCGAGACGTCATTGTTGGTCGAGGCTGCACCGGCAGAAAACGCCTGAATCAGGTTTTGCCACAGGGCACGGCGGTCAGGATGGCTGAGCGCCTGTACCGAGATCAGCACCACCCACTCCCCAATCACGCGTGCCTCAAGGCTAAAGCGTAAGACCTGCTCGACATGCACGGTTTCGGTAGCGACGATGGTGTGGGCAAACGGCTGACGGGTGGATTTCTCTACCACCCCAGTCGGGGTGATTTTCACGGCAGCAGGAATCGTCGCGACCGGCTCCGTACCGGCCAACGAATGACGGAGTGCAGTAAGTGTTTGAGCAGAATCAGTGGTTGTAGCTGTGGTTGTAACAGCGGACGCAGCTATAGGTACAGACATTGCACGGGATGGTGTCGTCGGTGTTGCACTGACAGGCTCGACGTGCTGATCCGTATCGCTACCCCGCCCCCACAGTGACACCACAGGCACGCTTTGCGGCGACTGACTCCGTGCACCCCACAGTGGGATGCCGAGTGCAGAAAGGATCGCGCGCGTGCGTGCCTGAGCCAAAGCTACATCACCTCATCGGTTTGCGGATTGGCTTTACCTTGGGTCGACAGCCAGTTCAGCGCGTCGAGGTAGGCTTTGGCACTGGCGATCACGATATCGGTGTCGGCACCTTGACCCGTCACGATACGGCCATTTTGATTAAGGCGTACAGCGACTTCGCCTTGACTGTCGGTACCGCTGGTGATGGCATTCACTGAATACAGCTCAAGTTCGGCGCCAGACTTGGCGACGACTTCGATGGCTTTAAACGTGGCATCGACCGGACCTGAGCCATTGGCGCTGACCGGATGGGTTTTGCCATCGACATTGAGCACCAGATGGGCGCGTGGCACTTGACCGGTTTTACTGGTCACTTCCAGTTCAACCAGCTCAAAGCGCTTCTGCACATCGGCGCCTTGATGGCCGCTGACCAGCGCATGCAGGTCTTCGTCGAAAATCTCACTCTTACGATCAGCCAGCTCTTTAAAGCGGACAAACAGCGCGTTGAGCGCCTCGTCCGACTCGACCGTAATGCCCAAGGCATCCAGACGCGAACGGAATGCCGCACGGCCGGAAAGCTTGCCAAGCGTCAGTTTATTGGCGTTCCAGCCCACGTCTTCGGCGCGCATGATTTCGTAGGTTTCACGGTGCTTGAGGATACCGTCTTGATGGATACCCGATTCATGGGCAAAGGCATTGGCACCAACAATGGCTTTGTTGGGTTGCACCACATAGCCGGTCACGGCAGAGACCAGACGCGAGGTCGGCACGATTTCTTCACTACGAATATTAGTCGTGACATTAAACAGGTCTTTGCGCACGCGGGTCGCCATCACTACTTCTTCGAGGGCAGCATTACCCGCACGCTCACCAAGGCCGTTGATCGTGCATTCGACTTGGCGTGCACCGGCTTGTACGGCGGCCAGCGAGTTGGCCACCGCCATGCCGAGGTCGTTGTGGCAATGGGTCGACCAGATGACCTTGTCTGCGCCCGGCACACGCGCCAGTAGCTCGGTAAACCGCGCGCCCCACAGCGACGGCACCGAGTAGCCGACCGTATCGGGCACGTTGATGGTCTTGGCACCTGCGCGGATCACTTCATCAAAAATACGGATCAGGAAGTCCATCTCGGAACGCACCGCGTCTTCGGCAGAGAACTCGACATCGTCGGTGTATTCCAATGCGGTTTTCACTGCGCGCACGGCGGCTTCGACTACTTGGTCTTCGTTCATGCGCAGCTTGTACTGCATATGGATCGGGCTGGTGGCAATAAAGGTATGTACGCGGCCACGATTGGCTTTTTTGATCGCCTCACCGGCGCGGCGCACGTCTTTGTCATTGGCGCGTGCCAGCGAGCAAATCGTTGAGTTGCGGACGATGCTGGAGATGGTGGAGATCGAGTCAAAATCGCCTTCACTGGCGGCTGCAAAACCGGCTTCGATCACATCGACGCCGAGCTTTTCAAGCTGACGCGCGATACGGATTTTTTCTTCTTTGGTCATCGAGGCGCCGGGGCTTTGTTCACCATCACGCAGCGTGGTATCAAAAATGATGAGCTGGCTGGGCGTAGTGATGATCGGGCTACTCATGACGTTATTCCTAAACTTTTAAAAAATAGTACATGGGCAATATTGTGAGGCAATCGAGGCCAAACGTAAACTTAAAATGGCGGCTTTAGCGGGGTTGTTTGCACAGGACAGGCGATGCCTACTGGCAAGTAGCGACAAGACGACGCATTCTAGCCCTCACACCATGTCGTAGATCTACAAAAATTGCTGCGTAAACGTACACATGCCTCGCGTTGTAATTCTGTGAATCTCCTAAAAGCACGGTATCTCTGCCTACAAATCCGTCCTAGAATCAAACGGTAGTCGCACAAAAAACACGCAACTATGGACCAGATGTTTAGCTCCAATAACAATCGCTCGATCTGCAAAAACAACATAGGCAGAACTTTTACGGCTGAAATAAGGACTATCTCATGAAACAGTATGGCGCAGAATTTTTCGGAACCTTTTGGCTCGTCTTTGGCGGTTGCGGCAGCGCAGTGCTGGCGGCAGCTTTCCCTAATCTCGGTATTGGCTTTGCCGGTGTCGCACTGGCATTCGGTCTCAGTGTGCTGACCATGGCCTACGCGGTCGGTCATATCTCGGGCGGTCATTTCAATCCTGCAGTCTCAATCGGTCTGTGGGCAGGTGGTCGCTTTCCTGCGGGTCAACTGCTGCCTTATATCATCTCGCAAGTGTTGGGCGGCATTGCGGCTGCGGCGATTCTGTGGATCATCGCCAGTGGCAAAGTCGGCTTTGACTCCAGTCAAGGCTTTGCCTTAAACGGTTATGGAGAAGGCTCCCCCGGTGGCTACTCCTTGACGGCGGCATTGGTGGCCGAAGTCGTACTCACCGCGTTCTTCCTCATCATCATTTTGGGTGCCACCAGCAAGCGCGCACCGGCGGGCTTTGCCCCAATCGCTATCGGTTTGGCACTGACCCTGATCCATTTGATCA
Source organism: Aquirhabdus sp. (assembly GCA_030152425.1). GTDB lineage: Bacteria > Pseudomonadota > Gammaproteobacteria > Pseudomonadales > Moraxellaceae > Aquirhabdus. The sequence continues at coordinate 415 of JASLJP010000143.1, read as the reverse complement.
GCATTCCGGTGACCAATACTTCGGTTAACCCTGCGCGGAGTACGGCAGTGGCCGTGATTGCGGGCAATGGCCTTGCAATCCAGCAACTGTGGCTGTTCTGGGTAGCACCGATCATCGGCGCAGTGCTCGGTGCTGGGGTGTACCGCTTTATCGGCAATGACACTGATTAAACGCCGCTCTTGCAGCGCGACCGAATGGATTGCCTCTCAAGATGCAATCCATTTTTTTATGGACACCACACGATCAGCGCATTTGCCATCCGATCCCGTTCGGGGTATGTTTGGCATCGGGCGACGCCCTCACTTATACTTTCTTACCGTGACTACACGCCATTGACCATACACGCTGCGCCCTTGATTTTATTCGGTGGATCTTTTGACCCGATCCATCTGGGTCATCTATGGATGGCATGGGC
>JASLJP010000134.1 GCA_030152425.1 Aquirhabdus sp. | reverse complement strand
CCAGCGGGCTGGGATTTTTGACATAAGCATCGGCCAGCCAGCCCGAGCTGCCTGCCGTAAGTTTTTGCCCAGCGAGGAAGGTCTTCAGCAGGTCGGTCTTGATCTCGTTGGTCGACAGGTCTTCAGTCTTGCCCGCACCGGCCGATGCCACGGCAAACAATGCGCTCATGCCAGTGTTAGAGCTGATTGGATTGGTCATGGCGTAGTTAAATTTACCACTGCCTGCGGCCTTGGCGATCTCTGCCCAGTTGGGGTTTTTCTTGTCCCAGCCCAGCAGTTGGACTTTCGCAGCCTTTACACCGAGCGCCACGCGCGAATAAAACAGCTTTTCCTGCGCCACGGGTTTATGGCTCAGCGCGAGTGACGGGTACGCGCCGTTTGGCGGCAGGATCGCGTCGAAATGCTCACCGGCATTGATACGATCAACGATATCCAGCGTACCGGCATAGCTGAATTTGACATGTACCCCCGCTGAATTGGCGCTTTTGACAAATTCGGGTTCCAGTTCTTTGAGCTCGGAGCCGGCGAGGACGGTAAACAGTTTCGGGTCGTCGGCCGCATAGCCAGCAGCTTCACTGTTGGCTGCACTGCTGGGCTGTTCAGGGCTGCTACAGCCGGTCACGCATAGCGCGACAAGCATCGGCAGCCATGCGGGCAACGCGCCTGAGCGAATCCCACTCATAGCGTCACCTCATCACTGCGCACATCTTTCAGCACCGATGCGGCTTCTTGCTGACGCACACGTTCGACGTAGGTTTTTGATTTTTCGATGGTCGTGGTCAGGGTGTCGACAGTGGTTTTCATCGAATCCAGCGCTTTGAGTTTAAAGCTGTCGATGGTGTCCAGCGCCTGATAGATGTTTTCAAACGACTTCTGCAGTTGTTCGATCTTGATGGTGCTGGTCGCGGCTTGCTCGTAGATCTCGGCGCTTTGGTCGCGCAGCATCTTGGAAGTCGACTCGATGATATTGCCCGTCGTGGTGTTCAATGCGGTGATCTGGTCGAGTACCAGCTTTTGATTATTCAGCGCTTGCGCCACGATGATCGCTACGCGCAGTGCGCTGATGGTCGTGGTGGTGGCACGATCGACGCCTTTAATGAGTTCAAGGTTCGACTTGCGGATGATGTCAAAGGCCAGATAGCCTTGTACGTTGACACTCTGCTGTACCAGCAGATCCGTGCATTTTTGGCGGATATAAAACAGCATCTCTTCGCGCACGATACGTGCTTTGTCCGGATCAGTCGTGTCGAATTCGACCAGCTTGAGCGTGAGCTGTTCATCCAGTTTTTTGCCGATCAGCACATATTTTTCGATGCGACCCATGAGATCCCATAGCTGGGTTTTTTCTTGCTCGATGGCCGCATTGTCCATCACCAGTTCGTCTTTGCCGCGCTTGAGGCTATCGACGATGGCATTCAGATGCGACTGCGCCGATTTATAGCGGTCAAAGTAGTTGGTGATGCGATTGCCAAAGGGGATCAGCCCCAAGATCTTGCGTACGCTAAAGATATCGCCTTGGCGTGAGGGGTCGAGGTCTTCAACCTGATGACGCAGATCGACCAGCGATTTGCCGATGCCCGCATCGCTGGAGATCAGGCCATTGTTTAGCGATTGCACCGGACGATCCAGCATGCGGTTGGACATGTTGGCGGCAGCGGTGATTTCTTTGTTGCCCATATTGTGGATACGCTCGACCGCTTCCTTAAACACCGCATCATGCGAGTCATGGCTGGTCACTTGGCTGATGAAAGCCTGCACCTGACCGTCGAGGGCAGCGACCTCTTCCGGTTTGAGCGGGACTTTGCCCGCGGCAGACTCCGGGGCGAGTTCCTGCACCGGCGCCGGCGGCGCGAGGGTGAATGCCTCGGCAGCAGGCGGGGTGAGGGTTGTGGTTTGGGGGGCGGATGTAGGGGTGAGTTCCGTGGTCATGATTATTGTTCTTCCTCTGGTTCAATCGTGTGGGTTAGTTAAAGCGGGTTTCGATGGCGTGGATCATGCGCTCCAGCCACTCATAGCTGGGCGGGTCGATCACATCGACCAGTACGGCGGGGACTTTGATACCGCGTTTGTCCCATTCGTCCGGGCCTTTGCTGTTGCCTGCGGTGCGAAAGCCGTATTCATGGGCGAGCTGCTGCAGTTTTGGATCGCGCTCTAGGGCAGCTCCGAGGCGCTCACCGGCCGGGGTAAACGGCACGAGGATATGCTTGGAGTAGACGGTCGGTTTGGGATAGAGCAGCACCATGTCGCCTTTGAGCTTGTCGGGTTGCTTGAGCCACACCTCGACCAGTTGCGACTCATAGGCCATCAGCAGGGGGGCTTTGCCCATGCCCAGCGCCAGATAGTCTTCAAAGGGCCCTGCCGAAGATTGCTCTTGAAACCCCTGACGCAAAAACAGCGGCGCGACGGTGGCCATGACCTGATCCACGTCTTGTTGGCTTTGCACGATCTGTTCTTTGTTGGCCTCATAGCTGGCCAGTGCCAGATACATGGCCGCGCTGTTGGACGTGCGCACATCGGTCGAGCCAATCAGCACCGCTTTGCCAGTGGAAAAGGCCGCGCTGTCTTTCAGGTCACGCCAGCGCGTGCCAGCGGAAATCAAACTGATCAGCTTGGGCAGGTCGACCACATAGTAGATATCGCCCTCGCGTTTGGCGATGCCATTGGCCACGAGGATCTCGGCGATCGGCCGCCAACTGGCGAGCACCATCGGGGTGTAGAAGGGCGTGTAGACATTGGCCGCGTGGGCTTTTTGCTTCAGCTCCAGCGCGGAAGGTGCGCCAGAGGGAAAGCCAAAGTCATAGGTTTTAGGGTCGTATTTACCGACGATCGCGCGGGAGCCGACTTTTTCGACGATCACGGTCAGGCCTTGTGCCTTGAGCTCATCTTTGACGCGCGGGTCGTTGAAGAAGTTTTCCTTTTCCGAGCCGATCAGGCCGTGCAGGGTGATTTGGTTGGCTTGCTCGGCGGCAATTTGGGCAGACTGTGTCGCCGTGGCTTTCACGTCCTGATTGGAGTACCAAACGCCGCCTGCCACCGCACCCAGTAGTACGAGGCCAAGCCCTGCTGCGGTGATTTTACGCGTATCCAAATGCTCACTCCGATTTGTATTTGTTGGTCTTTCTGCTGTACCAGCCGCGCCGCTATCCTGAGGTTTATTATTAGAAAAGTCGTGCAGGGCGTGCGCCCTATAGTGTGTCGTATCTACGACACTGGCAAGGTTTGTCATCAAATATTCATAATTGTGCCGCCGGAGGTATGCGCTGCGCGTGGTGCAGCGGCACTGGATGCAAGCCGGATCGGGTTGGCCTGTGTTTCCACTGTAACAACACCCTGATTTAGCAAAGTAAAGCCTACATATCCTTGCAAAAAAATCGCGGGTAGGGTGTCTGTGTAGGGGAATGACGGGTCTAGCCCGCACGGCACAAAAACGGGTGGTATAACTTGTTTTCCACTTCACAGTAATGAGGGCTAACTCATGAAAAATCGAACTACACATAAGATCCTGACCAGCACCCTGTTGGTCGCCGCTACCTTAGTGACCCCCGTGATCGCCTCGGCGGTCGATGCCAATGGTGCCTCGCTGAATCTCGTCTCCCCTGCAGACTTAAACAAAGTCATCGCCGGCTGGAGTGTCAAAAAAGACATCATCGGCAAGACCGTGGTGAATGAGAAAAATGAAAAAATCGGTACCGTCGAAGACGTGATCGTGACCCCCGATAAAAACATCTCCTATGCCGTCGTCGCTGCCGGTGGCTTCCTCGGCGTTGGCTCGCATGACGTGGCCATCGCGGTACAGTACTTCCATCGCAATGGTGAGAAGGTCGTGCTGAATGGCGCGACCAAGGAGATCCTCAAAGGGATTCCCGAGTTTAAATACAAATAATCACGCGCTTTAGCGTTCAACAAAAGACCCACTTTCGAGTGGGTCTTTTGTTGGGTGTTTATCCCCGCTGATTAAAATCCTGAATGGTGTTTTCAGGAAATGCATACAGATCAGTTGTCCTTTTTGTACTAAGATTTCAACTATATCTTCTATACAGTTTGAATCGTCATGATGCGTTGGTTTGAAAGCCGCATTAATCCCTATCCCGAGCAGCCCACCCAGTCTTTGCCGAAAACCTTTATTGCCTTTATCTGGCAGGCCACCAAGGGCAGTCGTACCCTGATGCTGGGCATGGGACTGCTGACCGCCATCATCGGTGTGTTTGAGGCGCTACTGTTTGCCATGATGGGCAAGATGGTCGACTGGCTGGCGCAGGTCGAGCCGAAGATGCTGTGGGTCAAAGAAGGCAATCATTTGCTGTGGCTGGGGCTGATCATTCTCGGCAGTGTGCTGTTGGTCTCGCTCCAGTCATTGATCAAACACCAGGCGCTGCTGGGAAACTTTCCCATGCGTCTGCGCTGGAACTTTCATCGCCTGATGCTGAGCCAAAGTATCAGTTTTTTTAGCGATGATTTCGCCGGACGCATTGCCACCAAAGTCATGCAAACCTCGCTGGCCGTGCGGGATGTGTGGATGGTCATGGCCGATATCTTTGCCTTTATCATCGTCTACTTTGTCACCCTGACCTTGGTCATGGGCTCGTTTGATCTGTGGATGCTGGTGCCGTTTTTGGTCTGGCTGGTGTTTTATGTCGCTACGCTGTTTTACTTTATCCCGCGTCTGGGTCGGGTGGCCAAACGCCAAGCCGATGCGCGCTCGGTGATGGTCGGCCGCGTCACCGATGCCTATACCAACATCCAGACCGTCAAGCTGTTTTCCCACGCTGGCCGTGAAGCAGGCTATGCCAAAGACGCCATGCAGCAGTTTTTGTCCACTGTCCACGGCCAGATGCGTCTCGCCACCGGCTTTGAGGTCATCAATCACGCGTTGAATATGCTGCTGATCGTCTCGACCGCAGGGGTTGCCCTGTGGCTGTGGACCCAGGGTCAGCTCGGCATCGGCGCGGTCGCGGCGGCCACCGCCATGGCGCTGCGTCTAAACGGCATGGCGCACTGGATCATGTGGGAGATGTCCTCGCTGTTTGAAAACATCGGCACCGTACAAGACGGCATTACCACGCTGACCAAACCTCACCTGATCGTAGACGTGGTTGATGCCAAACCGCTCAAGATCCAACACAGCGAGATCAAGTTTGATCAGGTCAGCTTTGCCTACCACGCCGATCAACCGATCTTGGATCGCCTCAACCTGACCATCCGTGCAGGAGAGAAAGTGGGGCTGGTCGGTCGCTCCGGCGCGGGCAAATCGACCCTGATCAATCTGCTGCTGCATTTCTATCAGCCGCAGGCCGGGCGGATCCTGATCGACGGGCAGGACATCCGGCAGGTCACCCAAGAGAGCCTGCGCGCCCAGATCGGCATGGTCACCCAAGACACTTCGCTGCTGCATCGCTCGGTACGCGACAATATCCTCTACGGTCGCCCCGATGCCACCGAGCAGGACATGATCGCCGCCGCAGAGTCGGCTGAGGCCGATGAGTTTATCGCCCATCTGGCCGACCCGAGCGGTCGCAAGGGCTACGATGCCCATGTCGGCGAGCGTGGTGTCAAGCTGTCCGGTGGTCAGCGCCAGCGTATCGCCATCGCCCGTGTCATGCTCAAAGACGCACCGATCCTGCTACTCGATGAGGCCACCAGCGCCCTCGATTCCGAAGTCGAAGCGGCCATCCAGCATAGTCTCTACCAACTCATGCGCGGTAAAACCGTGATCGCCATCGCCCATCGCCTGTCCACCATCATGGCCATGGATCGCCTGATCGTCATGGATCAGGGCAAGATCGTGGAGCAGGGCACCCATCAGGAGCTACTGGATATGAATGGTCTCTACGCGAGACTGTGGGAGCACCAGAGTGGCGGATTCTTGGTCGAGGAGGGCGAGGCGTCGGTGCGGGTGAGTTTGTAACAGGTGGGGATATCGGTCGGGGTGCAGACGCTTTTGCGCAGTGCACCCCGTAGCAGTTAGGCGTTCAGCTCTACACCGAGCTGCGCCAATACCTCCCAGTAGTTCGGAAAGGTCTTGGCCACGCAGCCGGGATTGTCGATGACCACACCCTCGATCAATAGCCCCGCCAGCGCAAAGCTCATGGCGATGCGGTGGTCATTCCACGTGTCAATGAGGGCAGGTTGCTGGGTGACCGAGAGCTTCGGGTCGCTATGCACCAGTAGGTCATCGCCGATCTCTTCCGCCAATCCTGCCCGAAGTTGGTTAAGGCCGGTGGACAGCGCACGCACGCGGTCACACTCTTTGACGCGTAGGTTGGCAATGCCGACAAAGCGCACCGGTGTTTCATTAAAGGCGGCCATCACCGCCAGCGTCGGGATTGCGTCCTGCATCTGCGAGCCGTCGATCACCGCAGGCAGACGTGGGAACTGGCGGATGAAATCCAGCGCTTTGGCATCCGGTTGGGTCATGGCATCGCTGTCGACTTGAAATTTGATCTGGCCTCCGGTCATCACTTCTGCCGCCCACAGGTAGGTGCAGGACGATGCATCTGGCTCAATGATATAGTCTTTAGCCGTATAGCCGGTCGGCTCGACACGCCATGTGTGATCGTCGATCTGGGCGTACTGGCTACCAAAATGACGCATCATGGCCAAGGTCAGGTCGATATAGCCGCGCCCACCGATGCCGCCATTGGCAAGGATAATGTCCACCGGATGATCACCACACGCCGCCAGCATCAGCAGCGCGGATACATACTGGCTCGACAGATTGGCATCGATCTGCACGGAGGTGCCCGGAAAGCCACCCCGCGCATGGAGCGTTACCGGCGGGCAGCCGGTCGCGGTCGTCGCATCGACGCCGAGCGCCTGCAGGGCATCGACCAGTGGTTGGATCGGACGCACGCGCATATGCGCATCACCATCGATCACGACTGTGCCATCGGCGAGGGCTGCCGCAGCGGTGAGGAATCGCGTTGCTGTACCGGCATTGCCGAGAAAGAGGGGCGCAGTGGGGGCTTTGAGTTTGCCCGTCGAGCGCACGCTGAGCGTGGTCGGATCGATCTCGGTGATCTCGACGCCCATCGCCCGCAGTGCTGCAATCATGACCAAGGTGTCATCGCTGATGAGCACCCCAGACAGCGTGCTCTGGCCTTGCGCCAGCGCCGCGATCAGCAGGGCACGATTGGTCAGCGACTTGGAACCGGGCAGCCAAACCTGACCTGTAATCGGTCGATGCGTTGGTTTGATCTCAACTTGCGGCTGCGCGATTACCTTCATCTCACCTTTTCCTCATCGTTTAGTGTGTAAAGCATGGCGCATTTTACACGGAGTTGGAATGTGGTGCAGGGGAGTTGCGCAGTAATCTGGCGCAGGGCATGATTTTCGGCC
>JASLJP010000121.1 GCA_030152425.1 Aquirhabdus sp. | reverse complement strand
TCCAGCGTCACCGTGCCTTTGCCGAGGCCGATGGTCTCGGTCAGGCCGAGACTGGTCGGCTCGTGGCACATGTTGGAGCAGTCGGGGAAGTTGTTGGTGCCATAGGCGCGCACAAACAGTTGATAGAGAAAGGCAGCTTCGTTGCTGGTGCGCCCTGAGGTGTAGAAGGCGGCTTGGTTGGGGTCAGGCAGCGCCTGCAGATGGCGCGCGATGAGGGCAAAGGCATCGTCCCAACTGACCGGCACATAGTGATCGCTTGCCGCGTCATAGCGCATCGGATGAGTCAGGCGCCCTTCGTCTTCGAGAAAATAGTCGCTCTGCGCTTTTAGCCACGCGACGGAATGCGCGGCAAAGAAGTCCAGTCCGACGCGTTTAGTGGTTGACTCGAAGGCCACGGCCTTGGCGCCGTTTTCGCAGTATTCAAAGGTCGAGGTATGGGCTTTGTCCGGCCATGCACAGCCGGGGCAGTCGAAGCCATCGGGCTGATTGACCTGCAGCAGGGTGATCGAGCCTTTGACGGCCACGCCTTGGTGTTTCAGGTGTTTGGCGACGCTGTTCAGCGCACCCCAGCCGCCCGCTGCACCGCGGTAGGGTTCGATCTTGGTGATGACTTTGGACTCTGACATGATTCGCCTCCTGCGCCATTCCATCCTGCCTGCGTTGCCTGCGCAGCGTCCAGCAGAGAGTCCTTTAGAGTACCGAACGTTGCGGTGCGGCGCAACAGCACACATGTAGCTAAGTCATTGCCACGACAACTGTATAGGTCAGGTGCTGCGGTTTTGTTACGCTTTGTGGCGCGGTCTGGAGTTTCGCTCTGGATTGCCGCATGCTTCGCTGCGCGCTGCTGTGCCGCGCACGATCTCAGTCCATTACCCCACGGGCATCCCTGCCTATTTTCCCCGTAGAGGAATATCACCCCGACCATGTGCAACGCCCTCAGCCGTACGTTCTATACCTTCTGCCTGCTGAGTATGCTGGCCAGCATGCAGCTCTATGCCTTTACCGCTGCTGAGACCGATCAGGCTGCCTCCGTGCTGCAAGCACAGTTGCCGGATGTGCATGAAAAAATCCTGCAGATCCCGATGGAAAATCCGCAGATACAACTGCAAGCGACCCTGTATACGCCTGATGGCGATGGCCCGTTTCCGCTGGTGGTCCTCAATCATGGCAGCTCAGGCTCGGCACCCCGCGAGCAAGCGCGGTCGCGCTTGTCCTTCGCCAGCGTTTATTTCTTGTCACGCGGCTATGCCGTGGTGCAGCCGATGATGCGCGGCTATGCCGGATCGGGCGGCAAGCAGATCCCCCGTGGCTGTGACATGGTTGCGATCAGTCTGGACAATGCCGAGGATATCCGCCGGGTGATCGACTATATGGCTGGCCAGCCGCGGATTGATGCCAGCCGCGTCATCGTCGGCGGGCAGAGCTTTGGCGGCTATAACACCTTGGCGCTCGGTACCTTGAATCTGCCCAATGTGAAGGGCCTGTTGAACTTTAACGGCACGATGCGCAGTGCGTCTTGTCCGGACGATCTGCAGCGTAGTGTCAATGCGGTCGGTTATTATGCCGCCCGTACACGCACCCCCACGCTGTGGTTTTATGGCAGCAATGACAGCATGATCCCCGAGGAGACGTGGCGCGCCGCCTACCGCCGCTATAGCGTGCTCGGTGGCAATGCGACCTTGGTGGCACTGGGACGCTTTAAAAACGACTCGCATAATTTTCTGGGCAACGTCGAGTCGCTGGCAGTATTGTCGCCGCCGATGGATACGTTTTTGCAAAACCTCGGTATGCCGTATCGCATCAAGTCTGCCGGATTCTTGCCCGCCCCGACTCCGCCTGCCAGTGGCTATGCTGCGCTGAACGATATCGCCGCCGTTCCTGCCAATGCCGAGATGAAAGTGCAGTATCAGCGCTTTTTGACGTTGGACAAACCACGGGCGTTTATCATCGGTGATCAAGGGGTGTTGGTGCTGAGCGGCGGGATCAACCCGCTGGCGCGGGGTCTGGCCAATTGCCGTGAGCAAAAGGTGCGCTGCGTTCCCTATGCCGTGGATGATCAGGTGGTGTGGGTCAGACCGCAGTACACGCCGATCCCGTCGGCCAGTGGTTTTGCGGCGCTGAACGATGTTGCAGCCGTGCCCATTGATGACAGCGCACGCGATGAATACCGCCAGTTCCTGTCCCTGTCGCTCCCACGTGCCTTTGTAATCGGCAAAAACATGGTGGCCGCAGCAAGTGGCGGGCTGGATCCACTGGGTAAGGTGCTGCAAAGCTGCATTGAACGCCAGCAGCAGTGCTGGCCGTATGCGGTGGACAATGCGGTGGTGTGGGTCAATCCACGCCTAACCGCGCCGCCTGCAGACAGTGGCTATGCCGACATCAATGATGTCGCTGCGGTGCCGATCCGTGGCGACTCGGCGCAAAGCAGCTACCGTGCCTTTCTGCGTTTGCCCCTGCCCAGAGTCTTTGTCCTCAGTCATAACGGCAAGATGTACAGTAGCCATGGTGGCATAGACCCGCTGGGCGTAGTGCTGGCCAGTTGTCAAAAACAGGGCGAGCTGTGTAGCCCCTATGCGATGGACAATCAGGTGGTCTGGGCGCCCCCGGCCGAATTTTACCGCGCTAGTCATTTTGCCGATATCCGCGATGTCGATGCATTGCCCGTCGCATCGGCCGCAGCTCAGCAGAGCTATCGCCGATTTCTGGCGCTGCCCAAACCGCGCGCCTTTGTCCTCGCGCCGGATGGGGCAACGGGTGCTGCTACGGGCGCCAATGCATTGGCACGTGCCACCAGCCAGTGTATCAGCGACCCAAGGCGTAGCGCGCGTCATTCAGGCTGCGCAGCCTATGCGCTGGATGATGATGTGGTCTGGTTTGCGCGCTAGGCCTTAGTCTTTATAGCTGGGATCGAGGCGATCCAGACGGCGCAGCAGTGCGGGCCATGCCAGTGCGCCACCGGCGCCACGTGTCACCGCTGCGGCCTGTGCCATCGCTCCGGCGATGATGCGTGGGTCGATCGGGATCAGCGCACCCCCACCGGCTTGCGCCCGCACTTGGATCATGCAGGCGGCCTCAAACAGGTACATATAGAGGAAGGCGTCAGGAATGGTTTCGGCCAGCGTCAGTAGGCCGTGGTTGCGCAGCATCAAAAAGTTTTTGTCGCCCAGATCGGCCACCAAGCGCGGTTTCTCGTCATCGCGTAGCGCCACGCCCTCATAGTCGTGGTAGGCAAGCGAGGACAGCGGAAAAATGGACTGCTGCGACAGCGGCAGTAGCCCACCCTGCTGTGCCGAAACGGCGATGCCATTGATACTGTGCAGATGCAGGATGCATTGGGCATCTGCCCGTGCGGCGTGGATGGCACTGTGAATCACAAAGCCCGCCGGGTTGATTTCATACGGGCTGTCCATGACTTTCTCACCCGCCAGATTGACCTTGATCAGACTCGACGCCGTGATCTCATCAAACAGCATGCCGTAGGGGTTGATCAGAAAATGATGGTCAGGCCCCGGCACGCGTGCCGAGATATGGGTAAAGATCAGATCATCCCATTTAAAATGCGCCACCAAGCGATAGCAGGCCGCCAAGGCCACGCGTGTTTCCCACTCTGCAGCGCTTACACATCCGCGCACCTGTAGACTGTCCATGGCCATGCTCCTGTCGTTGAATCAGATCCATACGATCATAGCCTACCGTGGCCTCGCCGCAGATGGAATTACCTGATCCGCCAGATTGGGCATAAAAAAGACCCCGCCTGGGGAGCGGGGTCTAAGTCTTATTATTGCTGCGCATCAAGGTCTGGCTATACGTTGCTGGGTTGCATTGCACGAGAGCTGGGAATCCAGTGCGGTGCACAGCGTATAACGTCAACGTCAATTTTCTTGTTGTAATACTTGGCCAGGCGCGTACGCCCAGCGCAATCGGATGGATCGGTCACACTCTAAAAAACTCAAATCGGTTTCGGCCATGCGCCTTGGCCTTGTACAGCGCGGTATCGGCCTGACGCAGCAGGAGATCCACCGTCATGCTGGATTTGGGCACGCACACTGCGATGCCGATACTCAGGGTTACAACGCTGTTTTCGATATCAGGATCAGGGTGGGGCAGGGCGAGTGCGGCCATCTTGTCCATCAGGCGCTGCGCCTGATCCTTGGCGGCATCGATATCCATGCCCGGAAACAGCAGGACAAACTCTTCTCCGCCGTAGCGTGCTGCCATCTCTCCGCTGCGATGGGCGAGGCTGGCCAACACCTGCGCGATTTGCTGCAGGCAGTGATCGCCCGCCTGATGGCCCACGGCGTCGTTATAGCGTTTGAAGTAGTCGATATCTACCATCATGATCACCAGCGACTGCTGATGTCGCAGCATGCGGTTCCATTCGTGGCCGAGCGTTTCATTCAGATAGCGGCGATTGGCCAGTCCGGTCAGATGATCTTCGCGTGCCTGTTGCTCGCTTTTATTCAGGGTTTGTTGCAGCAGATAGGACTGCAGAAAACTGATTCGGTTATGCCGATCCAGTCCATAGGCCATGATCATGCCGAGGAAACTCGCTGCCGTGTAGGTGCCGTGCAGCATGCTCCAGTCGATGGCGCTGCCCAGATCGTAGGTCAGCGCGATGCCCACTGCGCCCCCGAGCCAACCCGCCAGCACCGCATGGGGGAAGCGCAATCCGACAAAGCAGTACACAAAAAACATCATGTAGCTCATGCTGACATAAGACAGTGCAGCCCCTGCACCCATGGGCACGTAATTGTTGACCAGTACCGACAGTGCGACCACGACTACGCTGTTGGCCGTTACATACCAGTTAAACCAGCGATCAAAGAAGTGGAAGAACGACAGCGCGCGCGACACCACCATCATGGTCACACCGATGCCCCAGATGGTCAGCCAGCCGCTATGGCTGGTGACTGGCATCTGGGTATAGATTCCCCAGCCCAGCGCACCATAGAGGATCGCCCCGACCAGACCATTGAGGCGAAAGATCTTGAGCGCGCGCGTCCGCACATAGCTGCGATAAATTGACTCCAGCACGCTCGGAAAGCGCAGAAACCAGACCCCACTCAACAGGATGTTTTTCAGCTCATCGACGCTGATGTCATCATGGCTTTGGATGAGCGGTCGGTAGGCATGATGCGTCTGTGCGTGTGACGAAGCGTCTGTACCGCGACCCGCCGCGCCGCTCAGATCGGCAAATGGCGTATCGCTGGCGTGCGGTTCAGTCAGCAGTCTGCTGGATGATTTGAGCTGCTGCACACTGGGCAGTGGCGAGACATCACCCGCATAGGGCAGCACGGGCTGAGTGTCTTCAGCACCGAGTTTACTGTCCATGTTGCGTGTGATTGATGGGTTCATAGCCGTCTTCGTCGTGAAATTTTGAGCAAACGAGTCCACAGATGTCGTGATTTATCCACGACATACGTCAGAACTACAAAGTCGGATTAAAAAATAATGAAATTCAGGCCACATGCTAAGCCCCAGCACAGCATGTGACCCTTGCAACATCGCAATAAGCGCGCCATGTTTATCGCGCTACAGCACTGATCTACGACATGTTTTTATTAAGATAATGTTTTGCCTAGCTTAAATTATTTTAAGGTTTGTTCAATGCGAGGGGGTGGAGGTTTCTTTTTGAGCATGGCTGTACAAGGATGCAGCATACGTGGACGAATTCGTCCATTTTAAAAAGCCAAAAATGGACGAATTCGTCCGCTGAACAAGGAGTAATCAGCTTAAAGTGTGAATTGGTCGATTAAACAACAACGCGCCAACCCACAGTACATGGATTGGCGCGTTTTTTGAGCGGTTTGCCTAGTCGCTAGTGACTTTACTGTAGGTTAGGCGACTTGGCCGGATTTTCATGCGGACGAGAGAGACCAAAAAGCCAAATCCGGCTTGGTTGGGATCGATGACGGGCACATAAGCGCCGAGCGTTTCGGTCAGCAGGACCGATACCCGTGCGGCGACATCGACGAAACCGGTGCAGCCCAACAGGATCGATTGTGCACCGTCCTGCCGGATGGCTTTCAGCGCTTGTTCATAGGTTTTCATCACCACGATGTCAACATTGGCCAACTCCTGCACCGTGCAGTCTACGGCATAGATCGAGGCAAACGATTCGGATAGGCCGTAGGTGAGTACATGGCCACGCTGCATGGCCAGCGTGCTTTGCAGGACGGTAATGATGGAAAAGCGCTGACTGAGGCTGAGCGCCGTGAAGGCGCAGGGCGGAAAACCGCCGATGATCGGGATGTCGATCACCTCCCGTGCCGCTTCGACGCCGCACATATCGAAGTCGGTCAGCCAGATGCCGTCATAGCCGTCGGCGGCGAGCTGTTGGGCCAAGTTTACCACTGGCATGCCATTCTCCAGCCAGTTGGTGCGGTTTTCGATACAGGGATGACCCTGACTGATGGCGCGGATATCGACCTCGACATCGGCAGGTTTGACCGGTGCGATGGCGGCAAGGATGCGGTCATTGTATTCAGTGGTCGCGGCGGGTACGAGGACGCAGATGCGCAGTTTTTTGGCGGGGGTGGTCATGCGCGTGCTCCTTGGGTCTGATGGGGTTTATTCAGGTCGTCCAGTTTCCCGAGCGGCACGTAGGGGCCCAGATAGCCGATGGATGCCAGCAGGGTCAAAAAACTGTCCAAGATCAGGCCATGGGTCAGCGCTTTGTCGGCTTGCCACGCCAAGAGCACCACCTTGCGGTCTTTGACCGTCGGATTGAGCTGGCCATTGCCGAGCACGAGATCGCCGTTGGAGTAGACCGCTTGGCCTGTGCCTTCGACAAAATAAGCAATGCTATCGGGGGCAAGGGCGATTGGATGGGGCAGGCTGCTGTCCCATGCCATCAGCGATTCGTTCTGATAGAGCACGGTGTAGCGGTCATGGCCATGTTGCAGCAGGATCTTGCCGAGGTCAAAGCCACCGGTGGTATCGACCTTGGCCGAGGCTAGCGTACTGGGCGGGGTGATGGCATGAGCGTCGATGGCACATTCTTTTTTGAGGTAGTGGATCACATCGCTGCTGTTTTTGAGTTCACCGCTGACCAGTGCTCGGCCAAACTTCAGCGCCCGGCTCAGCGTGCCACGGATCGGCAGGGCTTTGGCGAGGTCATCTTTGCTCATGACCCACATGGCGAGGCCGCCAAATTCGCCAAAGTCTTGTTCGGCGAGGATCGGACGCAGCATCTGCTCGACGATGGTCGAGACGTCTTGTTGGTGGGTTTGGCCGCCCTCGCGGCTGTCCTTGCGTGGCGTGACGTTCAGCTCGACGCACAAGTCGCCTTGACTGACCAGAAAGGTCGGGCGTGGGCTGATCTCGGCGGCTGCATAGGTCAGCATCGGCAGAGAAGGCACTGCACGCCCAGCCCCATCAGCGTCGATGACTTTCAGGCCGAGCTTGGCCGCGACCAGTCCGGCGACCAGAAAACCCAGCGCGCCGCTTTCCGGGGAGATGACATAGGCCAGCGTGCGACCTTCCGTCTTGAGGCGTTGCTGTACTTGGATCGCGGCCTCGACCGGGCCGATCGGATATTGGGTGGTGTCGATGGCTTCGGGCGCGCCCATATAGGCCACCATCACGGTATCCCCCAGCGTGGCCTCTTCGACCGTGACCACCTCAAAGTGATCAACCGGATAGTAGTCGCCCGTTTTGAAATACGACGCCAGATTGCGAGCCGAGGTGACCGTGCCGCCGCCACCGCTGCCAAAAAAAGCGCCGCCTTGCAGCAGTGCATCCAGATCCGTGTGCTTGATTATATATCCCATGGCCGACTCCTTGGCTGGGTGGGGGGTGAAGATCAGCCCTCAGCGCCGCGAGGGCTGGACGAGAGATTATGAGAGCGCGTGCAACAGTTCATCCAACAGGCGTTGTGCTTTTTTGAGATTGGGATTGGCACCGACTTTGTCCGTGCCGCGCAGCGCGCGGGTCAGGGTCTCGGAGGCCTGTGTGCTACGGTCGGTGCGATTGAGCAGCAGTGCCAGATGGTAGGCGGCGGCGACACGCGCCGGTACCGAGCCGAGCGCCATCGCGGTCGACAGGGCGCCGCGCAACTCTTGCTCGGATTGGTCGAGTTTGCCGAGTGCGCCTTGGGCGCGGGCTTTGAGCACCAGCAGTTCACCCAGATAGGCGCGATCCTGTTGCTCCAGCGCCAGATCGATGGCGTGGCTGACCATCTGGTAGCACTCCTCGGCACGTCCGGCCTGCAGCAGCACTTCACCGCGCTGCCACGCCTGAAAAGAGTGGAACAGCTTGCCACCGTGCTTGACCATATAGTTTTGATAGCCGTACTGGATGGCTTGTTCGGCCTCGTCAAACTGGCCATGAAAGCCCAAGTAGCAGCCGCTAAAGATGCGTCCGATCCCGTGGTAAAAGGTAAAGATATTGGCATCGGCAACGGTCTCGAGGATCGTCGCCAACTCACCGAGCCGCTCGACCTCCTGAAACAGGCAGGCCAGCCATGTTGCACCCTGCAGGGAGATACAGCGGTTAAAGGCCTGTTGATGTTGCTCGCTGGCACGGTCTTCCAAGGTATCCAGTGCCCAACGCGCCTGATCAAAGGCGCCGCGC
>JASLJP010000038.1 GCA_030152425.1 Aquirhabdus sp. | reverse complement strand
CACAAATGGGCAACAGCGGCTGGACGCTTCCGATGGCAGTTGCTGTGGTGCTGGTGACTTCAGTCTTTGTGCAAGGTGCCTGCGGTGCCGTGTATTCGATCGTGCCACTGATCCAACGTCGTATGACCGGCCAGATCGCTGGTATGGCGGGTGCCTATGGCAATGTCGGTGGTGTACTGTTCCTGACCGTATTTTCGATGGTTAGCCCGACCGGTTTCTTTATCGTGTTGGCAGGTACGGCAGCATTGGCCTTTGCTGGATCGTTTTTTATCTCCGAGCCACGGGGTCATATGATCGAAGTGCATGCTGATGGTCGCATCGAGCGTATCGCCGTGGAGTAAGTCGTCAGGTGAGACAGTTGTATTGTAGCTGTCTCGCCTCTAAGGGTTGTTCGTTTTCTCAGTCTTCATCAGTTTTCATTTACGGTAGTCCCTGTATGCCTTTGATGGTCAGCGCCGCCCAACACAGTGATAAAGGCCCCAAAGCGGTCAATGACGATGCGCTCGCCATGCATCTGCCGGAAGGCTATGGCCGCAGTGCGCAGATCATGATCGCCGCCATCGCTGATGGGGTGAGTTCAGCGGAGCAGGGCGGCCCTGCGGCAATGATTGCCACGCGCAATTTTTGCAGTGACTTTCTGGGCACGGATCTGAATTGGTCGGTCATGACTGCAGGATATAAGGTCATAGATGCCATTAACCGCTGGCTGTACGGGCAGGGGCAGCACTATAACCACAGTTATAGCACCCATCTCACCACCTTTAGCGCCGTGGTCATCAGCGCTCAAAGTGCGCATATCTTTCATGTCGGTGACTCGCGTGTCTGGCGTTATCGCTCAGGCCTCGGCCAGCATGGCCTCGAGTGCCTGACCAAAGACCATACCATTCAAACCGGAGATCGCGATCAACTGATCCGCGCTTTGGGCATGGACTGGCGCGTCGACGTCGCCTACCAGCAAATCGACGTTCAAGTGGGCGATTATTTCTTGCTGACCACCGATGGCATCCATGGGTTCCTTGCGCCGGAGCTGATGGCCAAATCCATTCAACTGACCCAATCTACCGATGCAAACCCAGCACCGATTACCCTCGACCAGTGTGTGCAGCGCATGACGGCCGCCGCGCAAACCTTGGGCAGCACGGATAATCAATCCTGCCAATTGGTACGCATTGATCAACTGGAACAGTCGGACACCCTGCCGCTGGATCTGAACAGCTTTCCGCCGCTGTTGCCGGATGGTCTGCTGGCGGGTCAGCAGATCGATGGCTATAAGATCGTGGCCGAGCTGCATGCCAATACGCGCAGCAAGATCTATCACGCGATCCGACTCAGCGATCAGCGCCATGTCGCCCTCAAAGCGCCGGGCTGGCATTTTGATGATGATGTCGACGCCCTACAGGCCTTCGTCCAAGAGGACTGGATCGGTCAGCGCATGAGCCATCCGGATATCGTCACCACCTTTGCCCCTGAGCAGCCGCGTCAGTTCCTCTATCTGGTGCAGGAGTATCTGCCGGGTCAGACGCTGCGTCAGTGGCGACATACGCATCCCGATGCGCCGGTCGAGACCGTGATCAAATTCGTCAAACCCGCAGTGCGTGCCCTGCGTGCCCTGCATCGCCGCGAGACCTTGCACCAAGACGTCAAGCCCGATAATTTTATCGTCTGTGATACCGACGGGCAGAGCGAAAACAAGCTCAAACTCATCGACTTCGGCAGTGCCCACGTCGGCAGCATGACCACCAAACGCGTCCGTCCGGGTGCCATGGAGTATGCCGCACCGGAGTACGCGTTAGATCAAACCGTGGATGCGCGCGCCGACCAGTTTGCCTTGGCTGTGACGTTCTACGAGCTCCTCACCGGTCATATGCCCTATGGTGAGGGCTATGTCGCAGCCAAACAGCCCAAGGACTTTGCCAAACTCTCCTATACCCCTGCCGCCCACCATAACCCTCATGTACCCGCATGGATGGATGCCGCGATCATGCGTGCCTGTAGTCTAGACCCCAGTCTACGCTATGAGGATCTGGGAGAGTGGCAGGCCGATCTGGAGCGACCAAACCTACTGCTCACGCGTCCCAAGATGGCGCTCATGGAGCAGTATCCAGTGCAGTTCTGGCAGACCGTATCGGCTTTTTTACTGCTCGGCAATATCTTCTGGTTGGTGGCGATGTTCCATAAATAAGCGCCGTTGACTGTGATCCCGGCAAAAAAAAGGGCACGTATTCCGTGCCCTTTTATGGGTTAACCGTGATCCATTATTCGTCGTTCAGACTGCACTCATAGTTGCCCGGATCAAATTGGCAACGGACTTTCTTCAAGAACCCCATCATCCGTTTGTCATAGAACCCATCTTTGGTCATGGCGATTCGCGACTCGCGCATCATCTTGACATAGCCAGGCTTGTCCGCGGCGGGCACATCCATCCAGTATTTCGGGTCGATGGCATGCTCGGTCTTGTCGATAAACTGATAGGCAACGGGCGCCTGTATCGCGGAAAATTCACGCACCAGTTGGCCGATCCCATCCGGGAATTTGCCACGGTGCATCATCATCACCCCCGTGATCTGCACGACCGGAAATCGGATGATCGCGCCCTTGACTGAGCCATCGGCTGCCGTCATGCCTTTGTACAGCTCAAAGGGTTTAAAGATCAGCGCTGGGCCGGCCATGATGTCGACTTGGGCGTTGTTAAATTTACCCGATACCGTGGTCAAGTCCACCGAGACCGGCTGTGCGCCGATTTGTTGAACCAGTTTGGCTTGTGATTTGTCAAAATCAAGCACGGCGACTTTTTTGCCTGCAGCTTTGGCGAGGCTATTGATCTTGCGGTCGTTGACCATGATGTAGGCTGCACCCATCGGAATCAGGGCGACGATCTCGTAGTCATTATTGACCATGTATTTGGCGGCTTCCGGTTTGGCCAGCAGTTGGATGGCTTCGGTGAGCTGCTTATACGAAGGGATCGCACCGATGGCATCCAGACTACCGATAAAGCCATTATATTCTTTGGCGCGCAGGTTGCTCATCGCCACGCCATCACATTGGCCGGTTTTAAAATCCTCGGAGGCGATTTTTTCGTTGGTATAGACGCGGAATTTCACGTCAGTGCTGGCCTTGCGCTTTGCTTTCTCTGATGCCAGTTCGACATGCATGTCCATCGGCGAGAGCATGGTAACTTTGAGATCGACGCCCATGTTTTGCGCGATCTTGGTGTATTTTGGCAACTCTTTCATGTAGCTCATGGCAAAGTCAAAGCCCTCGCCCTTGGCACCTTCAGGTGAGAATACGCAGAGGGTGATTTTTTTTGGGATTTTGTCCCATGTCTTGGGGTTGTCGATCAATTTTTTTGCATGGGCAAAAATTTCAGAGTATTTTTCCAATTGGTCGACGTCGGGACCGGCTGGACCCAGAGGCTTGGCTCCGTTAGGTGTGTCGGCGACTGCGACGAGGGGTGCCGTGAGGAGGCTCATACTGAGCAAGGCAGAAAGTAGTCGGTTCTTGTGCATATCCATATCCCTAAGTCGTTTTCCGTATCGATACTTTTGTGCCAGATTTTACGGGGTTAATTCGTCGCGATCCAGCGAGGCATCTCTATCGGGGAGATTTATTTTGAGTCTAGGCGCTGATCACGCCTGATACTATGACCGCTGTGACTGCTGGCTGTGCATTCTCGGTCAAGACCTGCTGCACTGGCATCGTTGAGTAAAGCTATAGCACAGCGCATGCCAGATCGCCGCGAAAAAAAACCGCTCAATGAGCGGTTTTTTTTGGTCTGGATTAGCGTCCAACTTGGTAATGTGTCACCGGCTCAGCGGTAGACGCTTGGTAGCCAGCGCTAAAGTCCTGTAGACCGGCTTTGGCCTCGTCGATGCTCTTGCCCGCTTTTAGGATAAAGCTGTTAAAACCAACGCGTTTCAGGTAGTACAGCACATCTTTAAACACATCCCCGCTGGCGCGCAGTTCACCGGCAAAACCACGACGACGCAGCAAGGTGGCAAAAGAGTAGCCGCGACCATCGGCGAAACCCGGAAAACGGATTTCGATCAAATCGAGTTGCTCAAGTGGCAACTGCACACCCTCCGGCGAATCTTTCTCGGTGAGCAGCAGGCCTTTTTTACCGCTGATTTCGCCTAAGCGATCCAATTGCGTCAGAGTCACCAGCACATCGCCCGCTGGGATGCTGCCGTCTTCGGCGATGAGTGTGTAGTTATTGGCGATCGTGTCGCCTGCAGTCGTCAGGACGAGGGCAGGGGCCGATGGGTACGTACTGTTATTTGGCATAGACGCGCTCCTTAAATGGGGTCAGGCCTATACGGCGATAGGTATCAATGAAGCGTTCGGTCTCATCATTGACTGTGGTGCGGTTGTCCAGATAGGTGTTGAGGATTTCCTCAACCACATCGGCTACTTCGTCGGCACCGAATGAAGGCCCGAGGATGTCACCGAGGCTAGAATCATGTCCGGAGTTGCCACCGAGCGAAATCTGATAGAACTCGTCGCCCTTTTTGTCTACACCCAAGATCCCGATATGACCAACATGGTGATGACCACAAGCATTCATACAACCGGAGATGTTCAGATCCAGCAAACCCAGATCGTAAACTGTGTCCAGATCATCATAGCGACGGCTGATCGCTTCGCTGATTGGAATCGACTTGGCATTGGCCAGTGAGCAATAGTCACCGCCCGGGCAGCAAACGATGTCGGTCAGGAAGCCGATATGCGCGCGCGCGAGGTTGTGCTTGCTGAGGATTTCCCACAGTTCAACCAGTTTAGATTGCTCGACATCGGTCAGCACGATGTTTTGCTCATGCGTGGTCCGCAGTTCGCCAAAGCTGTATTGGTCGGCCAGATCGGCGATCAGATCCAGCTCTTCCGAGGTAGCATCCCCCGGGGCGATACCCGCACGCTTGAGTGAAATATTGACGATGCGATAACCCGCAGTTTTGTTTGGATAGGTGTTGATCCGGTACCAGTTGGCGAAGGTCTTATTCGACTTGAGAATGTCGCTAAAGTCCAGATCCGGCAGCGTTTGATAGTCGGGTAGGGTAAAGCTACGCTCCATCTTGGCATACAGATCATCCGCGATACGCAGCTCGGCCTTGATCACATCAAACTCGGCTTCGGTCTTGGCGGCAAACACGGCAGGGGTCAGCGCGCGCACCAAAATTTTGATACGGGCTTTGTATTTGTTGTCACGACGACCGTGCAGGTTATAAACGCGCAGCGCGGCTTCAAGATAGGCCAGCAAATCCGCACGCGGCAGGAACTCACGCGTGATCGCACCGATCATCGGTGTACGGCCGAGACCGCCGCCAACCATGATCTGATAGCCCCACTCGGAGGGCTCTTCTGCCAATGCTTTTTCGACTAGATCGACATTGAGGAACGCGTTGATCACGTCGTCATAGGCTTCTTGCTGTAGCTCTTGCTCGTCGGCACTCGCGGCAGTATCACGTGCTGCGTAGGCAGCTTTGGCTGCTGCTACACGCGCCGTATAGTCTTTAATGCGCTGTTCGACGGTGGTTTTTTTGACCAGATAGACACCGATATCGTGAAAAGCGGTCGCGGCGCGGTCAGTTTCGCCCTGCGCACTGACGGCAATCTTGAATTTACGCGGTAAGAAGGCAAACTCAGGGTGAAAGGTTGACCATTGACGAATGATTTCGCAAGTAGGGCGTGGATCTGCCACTTCACCTTGGATACGACCGGCAAACTGGTCAGTCGTGGTATTACGGATACAGTTGCCGCTGGTCTGGATGGCGTGCATCTGCACACTGGCCAGCTCAGCCAGAATATCCGGCACGCGCTCAAGCGCTGGCCAGTTAAACTGAATATTTTGACGGGTCGAGATATGGGCATAGCCGCGATCATACGTCTTGCTGATCGATGCGATCTGACGCAGTTGCTTGCTGTTCATGGTGCCGTAGGGGACTGCGACACGCAGCATTGGCGCATAGCGCTGTACGTAGAGACCGTTTTGCAGGCGTAGCGGGCGGAACTCGTCTTCGGTCAACGTGCCGGATAGAAAACGTTGGGTTTGGTCGCGGAATTGGGCGACGCGTTCGTCGACGATCGCTTGGTCAAATTCAGTGTAGACGTACATGGCTGTGTGTCTTGGCTCGTAAGTCAAAAATAATGCGCAAATGTAACATTTTCGGCCTTATCTGAAAAACGATTTTTCTCGATATTGATAGTGAGAAATGGTGATATGTATAGTGTGGGGCAGAAAATAGCATGCCGAAGAGCCTTTATCGCCCCCGCAGCATAAAAAATCCCGCTGACTCAGGTGCAGTCAGCGGGACGATTTTTGTTTTACTTATCAAGATTTCTTCTTTTTCAACTCAATGAATTTACACACCACACTGAGTTTAAACATCAGGCTCTTATTGACCTTGTTCGAGATAAAGTAGTCGACACAGTTAAACTCGGCGTCATAGTAGCCCTGTTCAGAGAACACCGCGCCAACACGGCGGTATTTTTTGATCAGCGACGGCACGTCTTTTTTGCGATATTTACGCACTTTCTTGTCGACGATTTCACCGTTGTCCAAGAAGCCCAGTGCACCATCGTCCAGATAGCTATCCAAATCAAATGGGGTCAGACTAGTCAGTTTTTGCATCTTGGCTTTCTTCAGCAGGTAACCTTCGGTGGCGATAATCTTTTTACGTGATGCACCGAGGTTGACGCTGACCGTGCCGATCAGATGCTTGGCTTTGAGCTCGTTGACGATCAACGGCACCATCCCCATCCACAGCACCGCCAGCACTTTACCGCCACGATAGCCTTCGTCGACACAG
Organism: Aquirhabdus sp.; assembly: GCA_030152425.1. Lineage (GTDB taxonomy): Bacteria > Pseudomonadota > Gammaproteobacteria > Pseudomonadales > Moraxellaceae > Aquirhabdus. Next base: position 2,863 of record JASLJP010000038.1, on the reverse strand, counting down.
GTACGGCCGATTTCATAGACATCGGTTTTCCCTTTCAGAAACTCGTCCAGATTGAACTCGGTTTCAGAATAGTAGTGACCAAGATTTTTTTTGGCTTTCGGGGTGATCACGCGGGTACAGGCGACGATGTGGTTGTTGCTGACATCGCGAACCAAGATATGGATGCTATATTGATCGAACTGATCGTTATCAATACCGCCATCAAAATGGATATTGTAGGCCTCGCCAAATACCTTGGCACGGAAGCGTTGAATCTCGTCGATGGTCTTGGCATCATCAGCGATTTCGCAGCGCAGATTTTGGGTTTTTTTCGGCATGCTCTTAGGTATAAACGGCATCGAGCGCAGAAATGGCAGGTTGCGAATTAGGGGTTGGTTCATGCTCTCATCTCTTCTTTCTTAGTATGTAGCGTTATTTTAGCGAGCAAATGTGACAGTTTTATAAATAATGCACAGCTGTCTTTAAATTGTGTGTAATTTATCCAAAAATAAAAATTGCCATCCACCGCCCAAGGCAGCGCATTCATCACGGCGCTCATGTAATAATCCAGCCTGCTTCCCCTATCCACGCCATGCACAAGGAATCGCGATGCTGTCGAATAGCACCACACGCGGCGCAAGTTACGCCATCTTCGTACTGACGATGATGAATCTGCTGAACTATTTGGACCGATATGTGCCCAGCGTGGTCAAGGATTTATTCAAGCATGATCTGGGGCTCACCGACTTTGAGACCAGTTTGCCGATTACCGGTTTTGTCATCGTCTATATGATCTCAAGCATGATGTTTGGTGCTTTGGCAGATCGTTATCCGCGCAAAGTCTTGATCGCAGCCGGTGTCGCGCTTTGGTCGTTCGCAACAGCGCTTGCGGCGTTTGCAACGGGCTTTTGGACCTTCATGCTGGCGCGGGCGTTGGTGGGAGTGGGAGAGGCCGCCTATGCGACTTTGGCACCAGCCCTGCTGTCGGATTTTTATCGCCCCGAGCGTCGCAATCGCATCCTGACCATTTTTTATGTCGCAATTCCGGTCGGTTCGGCGTTGGGCTTTATCTTGGGTGGGATGCTGGGGCAGACCTATGGCTGGCGTGCGGCTTTCCTCATCTGTGGTTTACCGGGTATTTTGATGGCGCTTTTGGCGCTGTGGATTCGTGATCCAGGTCGGGGGCGCTATGACACTGACGCGGGTGTCACTCCGCCAAAGTGGCCAGAGGCAATAGGACTGCTGCTGCGCAACCGGGAATATATGCTGGTAGTCGCAGGCTATACGGTCGTGACGTTTGCCTCTGGCGCACTGGCCGATTGGTTCCCGACTTTCCTGCAGCGTAATCGCGGTATGTCGATCGAGATGTCGGGTCATTATGTCGGCCTGTCTGCCGTGGTCGGGGGGTTGCTGGGTACGATTACCGGCGGATTCTTGGCGGATCGTCTGAAGAAATTCACGCGGCAATCCTATATGGCTCTGTCGGGCTGGTCGATGCTGTTGGCCACGATTTTCGGCATTTTTGCCCTAACCTTGAAGGATGCGATGGCTGCAGTGACCATGCTGTTCTTGGCGCAGTTCTTCTTATGGTTCTATAACGGTCCGGTCAATGCCATGCTGACCAACTGCGTGCCAAGCGCCCTGCGCGTGCGTGCCTTTGCCTTCACCATCTTGTCGATCCATCTACTCGGTGACGCCATCAGCCCGACCATCGTGGGATTGGCATCCGATATCATCGGCCTTCAAGCGGCGATCCAGTTGGTGCCCATCGCGATGGGCATCGGTGCGCTGATCTGGCTCTATACATGGCGTACGCTACCTGAGCGCGTACTGGCAAAAGACGCGCTTTGATCTGCGCAGGATGATTCGGGAGCCGCATAGGCTCCCTTTTTTTGTGACGAGATATCGAAAAAATCCATACGCTATGCGCTAACAAAGCCTGACGTTATCGGCTAGGATAAAGCGACTTATTTTAGATAAAACGCGGCTATGTCTACTTTTACCTTTGATAAACAATATCCACTCTACCTCGCCAACCGTCCCGTGACATCCGGCGAGTGGCTCGACGTCACGGATAAATTTAGCCTAAAGACCGTGACCCAAGTTGCCCTCGCAGACCCCGCGATCATCGAGCAAGCCATTGCCGCCGCAGTCGCTGCCGAGAAACCGATGGCACAGCTTAAGTCCTACCAGAAACAAGCCATCCTGCTGCACTGTGTGCGCCGTTTTACCGAGCGTAGCGACGAGTTGACCGAAGTGCTGATCGTCGAAGGCGGCAAATCCCTGACCTCGGCCAAAGCCGAAGTTTTACGGCTGATCAGTACCTTCCAGCTCGCCGCCGATGCAGTGACCCAACTCGATAAAGGTTCGGTGATGCCGCTCGATGTCACCGCGACCGCAGGCAACTATCGCGGCATGACCCAGCGCGTGCCGGTCGGTGCCGTCTCGTTGATCAGCCCGTTTAATTTTCCGCTCAATCTCACCGCGCATAAGATCGCCCCCGCCATCGCCGCAGGCTGCCCCTTTGTACTGAAACCTGCCAGCCTGACCCCCGTCAGCGCCTTGATCATGGCCGAGGTATTGGCCGAGACGGATCTGCCCATCGGCGCGTTCTCGATATTGCCGTGCCACCGCGAGGGGGCTGATCTGTTCGTGACCGACGACCGCTTTAAACTGCTGAGCTTTACCGGCTCAGACCAAGTGGGCTGGGATATGAAGGCACGGGCAGGACGTAAAAAAGTCGTCCTAGAGCTGGGTGGCAATGCCGCCGTGATCGTCGAGCCGGATACCGATATTGACGCCGCCATGGATCGTCTGATCAGAGGCGGCTTTATCCAATCCGGTCAGGTCTGTATCAGCGTGCAACGTATCCTCGCCCATCAAG
>JASLJP010000037.1 GCA_030152425.1 Aquirhabdus sp. | reverse complement strand
GCACAGGGCAAACTGATCGCGGCTGCGTTTAAGGATTCATATAACGGCATCGTGCGCTCGGTACGCAACTACAAAGCGCAAGAAGTCAAAGGCGGTTTGGGCAAAGGTGGTCGCCTCAAAGTCGGCAACTAAACTCAACTGACATCAAAAACCGCCGCTTGGATGACGCCAAGCGGCGGTTTTTGATGAGCATGTCGAATTTCAGGCAAAAAAAACACCTGCAAGGATGCAGGTGTGAAAGCGATTTAAAGTGAAAAAGTCCCGCAAAACGAATTTGCTCTAAAACTTATCCAGACACTTCAAAAAAATAAGGTCTCCGAAAATGCCGCTAATAACCGTTACCCTTGAACCCAATAAGGTTCAAGGAGGAGGCGCCGATGGCTCACAGGCTTTCTACTCGGGGCAGACTTGCACACAGAACCAACAGAGCGCATCCCTATAGGATGAAATCGGCTCAGGGGATTGGGCTACTTGGCGCGCACCTCAGAGATGATTAAAGTATAAACCTGTTGCCCTTAGATGCAAGTAAAACACGGCGGCTTTGCGTAGTCGCTCAGTTAAGTGACTAAAATACAAACACAAAATAATGATGAATTGACCAGTGGTCATTTTTTTCTTGTTAGACAGTCGGATATGCAGTGGAGTACAGACCGCAAAAGGGCAGCACGATGGCTGCCCTAGCGGGGTGTTTGTGCCCCTAAATCAAGCTGCAGGCGCAGGGTTATTGATCTTGCAAAACTGCCTTGATTTGATGGGAAAGCTGGTGGATCAGCTCTTCGCTCTGGCGTTTTTCTTTGGTGATCTCTTCCGACAGCACCTTGAAGTTATGTTCCAGCTTGGCATATTCCAGCGAAAGGTTAAACGCCACCATCCCGGCGACGCGCTCAGGCTCTAAACGCGGCATCGCATGGCGAGCTTCGCGATATTTCCGCTCCAGCGCCTCGGCAGCGGCATGCAGCTTAGGTTCTTCGTGCGCAGGGCATTCCAGCTTGTAGCTTTTATCAAAAATGAGGACTTCGGTTGTCATCGCACACATTCCTTAATTGGCCGTATCAGAGGCTGCAGTAGACTGACCCAGCAAGGACAGACGATGAATAATCGCTTCCACTTTTTGCTTGGCAAATTCGTTCTTACGCAGCAGCACATCACGTTCGCTTTCCAGTGTTGCTTTGACTTCAGCAAACTGAGCACGCTCGGCATCAAAGTTTTCTTGAATCTGAGTCAGTTCGTTGGCGCGTTTATCCAGTAGTTCGCTGAGCGACTGATCGGTGGCAGCATGAGTCGCCTGTAGCGTTTGATGCGCTTCGGTCAGTTGGGCGTGGCGCGCGGCCAGCTCTTGCTTGTCCTTGTCGCACTGCGTGTATTGGTTTTGCAACTGTTCCAGTTGCTCGGCAAGGTTCTTGCGCGTGGCTTCTTCTTGCGGGTCGACCGTGTGAACCGCAAGCTGGGCTTGCAGTTGCTGGTTTTCCAGTCGCTTGTCTTGTAATTGCTCGGTTAAGCCTTTGATGAGTGTTTGTAGATGCTGTAGTTCTGCTAACATGACTTAATCACACTGTTGGGTCGCGCTGTATTACGCTCGGCACTAATATAGTGGGCAACGGCGCGCTGGGTCAACTAGACTCACTCGACATCGCTCATTTATATGTCGTATCTTGTGCTTTTACTACACAAGTCGACGTCAGCGCTACAATCCAACACTTATAGAATAAAGACCAAAAGGGTACCGCAATGCAAGATGATATTTCTGGATGGAGCGAGTGGAACGCACGTTTTGCCAAAGTGTCTGAACTGTCAGGCGCCAGCGAGCTACATGGCTTGTTGACGGGCATCGTGGTGGTCGCCCAACCACCCACCGAGCAAGAGTGGCAAGCGATCCTCGCGCGCATCGGCTTTGAGCCGCTGCCCGAAGACGCACTACGCCTACTGACCGAAGAAGCGGAAGACACCGCAGCGACACTGGCCGACGACGAACTGGACTTCAATCCACTGCTGCCGGACGACGATCATCCGCTGATCGAGCGCGTTGACGCCTTGGCACATTGGAGCAGCGGCTTGCTGCTGGGCTTTGGCTTGACGGGTGGCAAAATCCGTCCCGATGAGTCCGAAATCCTGCGTAGCCTCAGCGATGTCGCTGGCTTGATCTACAACGATGAAGATGACGACGAAGAAGGTGAGGAGAGCTATACCGATCTGGTCGAGTATGTGCGTCTGATTCCGGTCAGTCTCGGCCTCGGTCGTGAGCGACTGCCGGTCGCCAGCACGTCGCTGCTCACGGGCAAGCCTCTGGCCGAAGCGATCCATGATGCCGAGACGGCTGATGAGCATCCTGCGGCGGCCTCAGTGGTTGAACTATTTCACCCTGATCGACCCTCATGATATAACTCATCGCGCTCGGCGTGACGGGACTCCTTTTGGCGATCAAACAACTATGGACTGTTTTAGATGAATCATATCCTCTCGGCACCCGCTGTGGCAGACGCACATCCGATCACGCCACCCCACCTCGCTGTCTATGCCAAGCGCCGAGCGCGGCTGCGTGCCGCGATGAGTGCCGATTCGATTGCCCTGATCAGTACCGCACCTACCCATATCCGTAACCGCGATGCCGAGTACCGCTTTCGCGCCGACAGCAGTTTTTATTATCTGACGGGCTTTGCCGAGCCTGAAGCACTGGCGTTTATCCAACCCCAGCAAGAGATCGACGGCGTAGACGTCGAGTTTGGCCTGTTTTGCCGTGAGCGCAACCGTGAGCGTGAAATCTGGGATGGCTTACGGGCAGGGACAGCAGGTGCAGTTGCCAACTTCGGCGCAGATGTGGCCTACAAAATAGAAGATCTCGATAGCTGGATGCCCAAGCTGCTGCTGGGCAAAAAACGCCTCTATGTCCGGCTGGGCAATGACAGTGCCTTTGACCTAAAGGTCAGCAGTTGGTTGAACAATGCCGTGTCCATTCAACGGCAAGGTGGCAATGTACCGATTGAAATCATCCAACTGGACTCGATCCTCGACGAGATGCGTCTGCGCAAAGACACGCATGAAATCGACACCATGCGCAGTGTCGCCCAGATTAGCGCCCATGCCCATGTCCGCGCCATGCAGACCGTACGCCCGGACATGCGCGAGTATGCGCTGGAAGCCGAACTGCTGTATGAGTTTGCCCGCAACGGCTGCCAGACTGCCTATAACAGCATCGTCGGTGGCGGTGCCAATGGCTGTATCTTGCACTATGTCGAAAACAACGCAGACCTCAAGGACGGCGACTTGGTGTTGATCGACGCTGGTGGCGAGCTGGATCATTATGCAGCGGACATCACGCGTACCTTTCCGGTCAATGGCACCTTTAGCCCCGAGCAAAAAGCGCTTTACCAACTGGTACTCGATGCGCAGCTTGCTGCGATTGATGCCGTCGTGGTCGGCGCCCACTGCAAAGCCTACGATGCCGTCGCGGTACGCGTACTCACCGAAGGCTTGGTTAAACTCGGATTGCTGGCCTTTGATGATGAACATCGCGACATCGACGCACTGATCGACGCAGGCAAACATCGCCGCTTCTATATGCACGGTACCGGACACTGGCTGGGTATGGATGTGCATGATGTCGGCGCCTACAAAATCGATGGCGAGTGGCGCTTACTGGAGGCCGGTATGGTGCTGACAGTCGAGCCCGGCCTCTATGTCGCAGTCGATGACGAGACGGTCGAGGCACGCTGGCGTGGTATCGGCATCCGTATCGAAGACGATGTGCTGGTCACCGCTGCAGGTCCAGACGTCCTGACGCGTGATGTACCGAAAACGGTCGAGGCCATTGAGCAACTCATGCTGCAAGGACGTACCGCATAAATGACCGATCACCACGACACCGCAGACCAAACCACGACAACCATCCCGCAACAGGTGCCATTGCTCATCGTCGGCGGCGGCATGGTCGGACTGACCCTCGCCCTGATGCTGGCGCAGCAAGGGCAGGCGGTGACCATTCTAGAAGCCGTGCGCTATCCCGCGCAGATGGACAATGCCCCGTATTACTCCAGCTTCGACGCGCGCAATACGGCGCTGTCACGCCGTACCGTGCAGATCTTTAGCGATCTCGGGCTATGGCAGGTGCTGCAAGAATTCGCCACCCCGATCTTGAACATCCATATCAGCGAGCAGGGCAGCTTTGGCAAGGCACGCCTCAGTAGCCAAGCCGAAGGGCTGGAGAGCTTTGGCCAAGTGATCGAGAACGCATGGCTGGGCCGCGTCTTGCTCGGTCAAGTCCGCGCCAATAGCTTGATCACCTTGATCGACGGGGTCAATGTCACGGCATTGTCCCAAACCACAGACTATGCCGAGATCACCGCGACAAAAAGCGATGCGGCACGCAGTAGCCAGACCCTCACCATTCAGACACCCGCGCTGATTGCTGCTGACGGCCGAGACTCGTTCTGCCGCCGCGCACTGGGCATCGACGTCACCGAGCATGACTATGGCTAAGTCGCCCTCGTCACCACGGTACAGACCAGCTTGCCGCACCAACAGTTGGCCTTTGAGCGCTTTGCGCCGCAAGGGCCGCTGGCGCTCTTGCCGCTGTGCGGCCAGAACCGCCGTGCCGTAGTCTGGACCGTCCCTGCAGGCACCGAGCAGGCGTGGTTGGGCGAAGCCAATGATCAACACTTCTTGGATGCTCTACAACATACCTTTGCCAATCGTGCCGGTGAATTTCAAAAAACGGGCAAACGCTTTGCCTACTCTCTGGCGCAAGTCCTCGCTCAGCGCCAAGTAATCGGTCGTGTAGTGCTGATGGGCAACGCCGCACACACCTTACACCCCGTTGCCGGGCAGGGCTTTAACCTCTGTATCCGTGATGCGCAAGTGCTGACCCGTACGCTAGCGGCACAGGCAGGCGCTGGCCGTGATCTGGGTGAACATGCAGTCCTCAGCGCCTATGAGCAGTCCCGCCTGACCGACCAAACGCGGGTGATCAAATTTTGCGACTCCATCGTGCGCGGCTTTAGCAATCACAATCCACTACTCAAACTGGCGCGCAACACCGGCCTTGTGGCCTTTGACGTCATCCCCGGCGCCAAGCAACTGGTGGCCAACTACGCCATGGGACTCAAAGTATGACCCAGCCTCAGTCTGCAGCGCTGCATAGCGCATCTCCGCTGCAAGTCGATGTCGTCATTGTCGGAGGCGGTCTGGTCGGCGGGCTCTGCGCCCTGTTGCTGGCTGAAGGAGG
>JASLJP010000028.1 GCA_030152425.1 Aquirhabdus sp. | reverse complement strand
CCTGCAGCAAGTGCAACAAATGTTGAGAACACCGTGATAGACGTAAACTCCATCTCCCCGATCAGCAGTGCCCCTGATCAAGTTGAAGACATCAACATCGAAGCGATCGAGTTGTTGGTCACCCCTGCCCAGCTTAAAAATGAGCTGCCACTGTCGCCTGCCGCTAAACAAACCGTGCTGGCGGGTCGTCAGACTGTGCGCAACATTTTGGATGGCAGTGATCCACGTCTGTTCGTGGTAATTGGCCCATGCTCGATCCACGACACCGTGGCAGCACACGACTATGCCAATCGTCTCAAAGTGCTGGCTGAACAGGTCAAAGATACCTTGTATTTGGTGATGCGCGTTTATTTTGAGAAACCGCGCACGACGGTGGGCTGGAAAGGTCTGATCAACGATCCGGACATGAACGATTCGTTCAATGTCGAAAAAGGCTTGCGTCTGGGTCGTCAGTTGCTGCTAGAGCTGAATGAGCAAGGCTTGCCCTGCGCAACAGAAGCCCTTGATCCAAACTCGCCACAATATCTGCAAGACTTGATCAGTTGGTCGGCCATTGGAGCACGCACCACCGAGAGCCAAACCCATCGTGAAATGTCTTCGGGACTGTCCTCGCCAGTCGGCTTTAAAAATGGTACAGACGGTGGTATGACTGTCGCTATCAATGCCATGCAAGCAGTCGCCTCCGGTCACAGCTTCCTCGGTTTAAATGGCGATGGTCAAGTCGCCGTCATTCGTACCAAGGGCAATCCCTACGCCCATGTCGTGCTGCGCGGCGGTGCGGGCAAGCCAAACTATGATTCGACTGCGGTCGCAGCGGTCGAGGCTGCACTGGCCAAAGCCAAAGTCAGTGGCAAGATCATGATCGATGCCAGCCATGCCAACTCAAACAAAGACCCGTACCTACAGCCGCTGGTGCTGAAAAACATCACCGAGCAAATTCTGGATGGCAATAAATCCATCGTGGGTTTGATGGTGGAAAGTCATATCAAAGGTGGCCGTCAGGATATCCCGGCCGATCTGTCGAAGCTGGAATACGGCCAGTCTGTCACGGATGGTTGCATTGACTGGGCAACGACCGAGCAAACGATTCTGGATATGCACAATGCATTGAAAGACGGCGTGCTCGCAAACCGCTCTTCCTGATAGACCTCAAGATGCGCTAAGGAGCGGTTGCATGACTGAACGCCAAGATCGCCTCGCTGCTTTTTCGGCAATTTTGGCCTATCAGCCCGTGCACGAACGCCTAGCGACATCGGGCCAACCGACCTTGGCTCAGTTTGAGCTAATCGCTCAGGCGGGTTTTCGCACCGTGATCAATCTGGCTCTGACCGATGCATCGAATGCGGTGGCCGGAGAAGATCGGCGGGTGCTGGAATTGGGCATGGACTATGTTCATCTACCGCTGCTGTTTGCGGCGCCCACGGTGTCGCAGGCATTGCGCGTTTTACAGCTATTAGACACCTTGCAATCGGAAAAAGTCTGGCTGCACTGCGCGTTGAATATGCGTGTCTCTAGTCTGATCTATCTCTATCGGACTCATTTTTTGGCTATAGATGTCTCAGAGGCGCAAGCCCTATTGCAGGAAATCTGGACGCCCGATGTGGTGTGGTCGGATTTGATTGCTCAGACGCAGCAAGCGCTCATCACTGCCTAAGTGGCTATTTATCCAGAGCAATGACCGCCGCACTGGGCAATACTGCAGGCAGTAATGTCCGATCAATCACTGCAATAAATGACCCATTGAGCAATTCGGCGCGCTGATTATAGCGAAAGGGTTTGCCGCTCAGATCTACGATTGCCCCTCCGACCACTTCTAGCAAACATTGCCCTGCTGCGGTGTCCCACTCCGAAGTGGGATGCAGGCGCGGATAGAGGTCGATATTGCCATCGACCATCATGCAGAATTTATAGGCACTACCGGCATTGACAATATCAAGCTGCCAGCCCGCGAGCATGAGTTGCTGCTGGTAGGCTTCATAGCGCGGTGGCTGTTTGCGGCGTGACATAGCGGTATGGAGTTTTTTTCGCTGCACGGGGTGCGGCTGCAGGGGGTGTTTACTGCCATCACCCTCGACCCGAAAGGCGGCTCGGAGCGGACTATGTAGGTGGGTATGATCCGCATCCAGCGCATGGATTGCTGCATAGACCTGCTGCTGCAGAGGCACCCCAAGCACGCCGAGTGCGACCTGTCCAGCTTCGATCAAGGCGATGTTGACAGTAAACTCGCCGGTTTTTTTGATGAATTCACGCGTGCCATCCAGCGGGTCAACCAGCCAAAAACGCTGCCATTGCCGGCGCTCGCTGACATCGGCGGACTCTTCGGACAAAACCGGAATCTCGGGAGTCAGTGCATGGAGTGCGGCTTCGATCAGATCGTGGGCGGCCATATCAGCCGCCGTTACCGGTGAGGTGTCGTCTTTGGTCTGCACATCAATAGAGCTTTCGAGGTGATTGTTATAAAATACCGTTAATAGTTCACCTGCGAGCATGGCAATGCCGATCACCTCATCCAGTAGATTCGGGAGGTCGAGTGGGGTCAGCGGGATGTGCGTCGTCATGGAAAGGCCATTTATCTATCGAGCGTTGTTATGAGTTTAAGTATTGCATGGAATCAAATTGACATCATCATGTTTGACATGGATGGCACGCTATTAGATCTGGCCTTTGATAATTTTTTTTGGCGTGAGGTGGTGGTGCGCGCGTGGGCGGAGGCGCAAGCTGTGTCGCACGACCATGCTGTGGGTCATCTGACGCCTGTCTTTAAGCGCTATGAAGGGTCACTCAACTGGTATTCCCTGCCCTTCTGGAGCGCTCAGCTCAATCTCGATCTACAGGCACTGAAGGCGCTGCATCGTGAGCGCATCGCGATCCGTCACGGGGTGCAGGATCTGCTGCAGTCGCTGCTGAATCAAGGCAAGACCCTGTGGCTGGTCACCAATGCGCACCCGCAAGCGCTGGAGATCAAGCTGGAAAAAACCGGCATCGCTCAGTATTTTCAACGGATATTTTCTAGTCATGCGCATGGCTATGCCAAGGAGCAAGCCGAGTTCTGGCAGGCGCTGCAACAGGATGCCTATTTTGACCCTGCACGCAGCATGCTGATCGATGACAGTGAATCGGTGTTGCATGCGGCGCAGAATTTTGGCCTGCATGTGGTCGGTATCGTCCAGCCGGACAGTACCTTGCCAGCGCGGCAAGGATTACATTTTCCAGCCATCGATGACTGGTCAGAGCTGACCCATAGTTTGAGCCGGGAGTCGTAAGAGATGAAGCCTAACCTTCCGGCAAGTGTGCCAGCGGAAACCAGCGTACGGATCGACAAATGGCTGTGGGCAGCGCGTTTCTATCGCACGCGGTCGCTGGCCAAAGAAGCCATTGAAGGCGGCAAAGTGCATTGCCAAGGCGAGCGGGTCAAAGTCAGCAAGGAGCTGCGGTTGGGGATGTCCTTGCAGATCCGTCAAGGGTTTGAAGAAAAGACAGTG
>JASLJP010000288.1 GCA_030152425.1 Aquirhabdus sp. | reverse complement strand
CTCCATGCCCGCGACATCGACACGTTGGCGCACTATCGACGTCTGTCTGGTGCAGCGGAAAGCGTGCCGACTGATGAGCATTATCTGCCGCTGCTCTATATTGCTGCGCTGATGACAGAGGATGATCCGATCGTTGAGTTGGTCGATGGGGTAGAGGGTGGCTCGATCACCATGCAGTCGGTGTTGATCGGAGAGAGTCTGCATCGTGTGGTGGCGGATTAACGTGGGCTTGATTCACGCAGGTTTAGCGCGCGGTTTTAACAAACAGTCCGGCACGGACTGAGCCGGCTTTAGTTTCTTTGGACGGGGTCCAATGGGCGGGGAGGCCGAGCGTATCCAGTGCGCGATCTGCTTCGACATAGATGAGTGCGCCGTCTTTGAGGCGGCCGTCATACAGCGCGGCCAGCTCTGCCCACAGGTTTAGACTGTACGGTGGATCTAAAAACATCAGCTCAAACTCACCCTCGACGCGGGCGCTTGCGGCCTGCGCGGTCAGATTGATGACGCGACTTTGAGTGCTGTCTTTGAGCTCGGCGAGGGTCGTGAGCAACTGTTGGGCTTGTTTTTTATGCGGTTCGATCAAGATACATTGCGCTGCGCCACGCGACAGTGCCTCTAGCCCCAGTGCGCCGCTACCTGCACAGACATCGAGTACTCGGCGTCCCGCCACATCCCACATCAGCCAGTTAAACAGCGTCTCACGCACACGATCCGGCGTCGGGCGTAGACCCTCGACGCTTTCAAAACGGATCAGGCGCCGCTTCCATTCCCCACCGATAATACGCAATTGATTCATGGGATTATTCTTCCCCACCCGTAGTGACCGGCACGACATTGGTGATCTTGACCGGTGGTGGCGTCAGTTGGTGCAACGGTTTGCCCACATCCATCAGCCCACTGCCGATGGTGGCGGGTTCGGGTTTGATCGGCTCTTTATCGCGCTTGTGCACGTAGTAGTCAAACACGGCGCGCGCGATAGGTGCAGCAGCACCTGCACCGGATTTTCCATTTTCCACCACGATGGCAATGGCGATTTTAGGATCATCGGCGGGCGCAAATGCGGTGAACAGCGCATGGTCGTATTGACGATGGCTGAGCGCACTCTCATTGTATTTTTTGCCCTGCGCGATACTCACCACCTGCGCCGTACCGGTCTTGCCCGCGATGCGATAGCCGGTCAGGCCGTAGCCGATACGCCGCGCCGTGCCGTGTTCGACCACGCCGACCATGGCTTCGCGCATCTGGATCCAGTCGTCAGCTTTGCCGTTGAAGTTGATCTTGTAGTCGGGTTTGTTGAGCACGGCATAGGGCACGCTGCCCTTGGCACTTTGCAGGACATGTGGCCGTACATGGCTGCCTTGGTTGGCGATGACCGATACTGCCGCCGCGAGCTGGAGCGGCGAGGCCAGCATATAGCCCTGACCGATCCCGAGGGAGATAGTCTCGCCCGGTAGCCAGTTGGATTTGCGGCGTTCCCGTTTCCATTGCTGGGATGGGTAGAGGCCACTTTTTTCGCCGGGTAGGTCGACGCCGGTTTTTTTGCCAAAGCCAAACTGGGTCATCCACTCGTGCATACGATCAATGCCCATACGATAGGACAGCACATAATAGAAGGTGTCACAGGATGCCGCGACGGCTTTCTGCAGGTCGACGATACCGTGTCCGCCGACCACATCGTCACGGAACAAGTGCGAGTCGCCCGGCAGGTGGAAAGACCCTCCGTCAAAAATATGCGAGTTCCAGTCGATCAGACCGTAGTGGATGCCGCCCAGACCTTCGATGGGTTTGACCGTGGAGCCTGGCGGGTAGAGTCCTTGTAGCGCACGGTTAAACAGCGGCTGGTCTGGGTCGTCGCGCAGGGCAGAGTATTGATCGGATTTGATCCCGGCAATAAACGGGTTGGGGTCGAACGATGGATTGCTGACAAACGCCAGTATCTCGCCAGTGCGTGGATCCATCGCCACCACTGCGCCGCGCCGTCCGGCCAGTTGGTCATGGGCGACTTTCTGGATGCCATAGTCGATGGACAGATAGAGGTCATCACCGCGTTTGGCATCGGTTTTCCCCAGTTGCTTGAGCACCTCACCGTGCGCATTGGCTTCGATATATTGGTAGCCGGGTTCGCCGTGTAGCAGGTCTTCGTATTGGCGTTCGACCCCGATTTTACCGATCAGGTCGGTGCCTGCATAAGCGACTTTGTCGAGTGTCGCTTGCTCTTTGTCATTGATCCGACCGACATAGCCTATGACATGGGCAAACAAATCGCCATAGGGGTAAAAACGCGTCATCTTGGTCTGGATGGCGATGCCCGGAAATTCTTGTTTGCGTTCGCTAAAGCGGGCGATTTCCGACTCATTGAGATCGATCTTCAGGGCGATCGGGTTGAGTTTGCCACTGACCTTGGCACGGCTGGTAAAGCGTTCCAGATCTTCCGGGGTCAGATCGAGTACCGGTGTCAGTGCCTGCAAGGTCTTGTCGAGATCGGCGACGTCGTCTAGCGTGACCATCGCGGTAAAGATCGGATGGTTGTCGGCCAGCAATACGCCATTTCGATCATAGATGTAGCCCCGCGTCGGCGAGATGGCTTGTAGTTTGATGCGGTTTTTGTCCGACTCGCTGCTGAAGTGCTCGTATTGCTCGATCTGCAGATGGATATAACGCCCCAGCAAGATCGAAAAACAAGTGACCACCAAGATCGCAGCAATAAAAATGCGCGAGCGGAACAGCTCACGCTCACCGGCTACGTCTTTTAAGGGGATAGGTCGCTTGGTTTTGGGAAAACGCGTCATGATGGGTGGCAGACACCAAAGAAATATGCGGGACAGCTTAAGGCCTGCGAGTGTAACGATCCGCGCTGCCGCTGACAATCAACTTTGTGATGTGC
>JASLJP010000161.1 GCA_030152425.1 Aquirhabdus sp. | reverse complement strand
GGATAAATACACAGCGGCCTTAGATACTGAGACGGCGACACGGATCCGCCTCGATAAGCAGCGCTATGGCAACAAAGGAGCAGGGGCAGTGACGCTGCCGGTGCTTTAGCGCGGCAAGGTGTCGCGGATCGGCCCCAGTTTTTCCAGCGCATAGTTGTAGCCGCGTTCGATCAGCTCATCCAGGCGGTCCCAGTCAAACATACCGATATCCTCGATGGGCATACGCAGATACACGTCGGCGTTTAAGATTGATGTCATCTGGATGGTGGTATCACTGGCCAGTGTTGCGGTCCGCATGAGGATCTCGGACAGATTCGGGATGCGTACCTTACCTTTCCAGTTCAGCAGTGCCATCTGGTCGGGCTCCTCTAACCCCGCGCCCGGCGCACGAATGTCACCATTCATGCTCACATTGCTGGCCAACACGATACCGCGCTCAAGGTTGTACATCACATCGGTCGGCAGGTTGTTGACCACGCCACCATCACACAGCAGATCGCCATGCCATGCTACCGGCGGGGCGACACCCGGCACGCTCATACTGGTGCCGACCCAAGTGGCCAGCGTGCCTCGATCATGGATCATGGGGCCGCCCGTGGTCAGGTTGGTCGAGATGCAGTAGTACGTGCGGCGTAGCTCCTCGATACGACGATGACCAAACACCGACATCAGCCGTTTGTGAAACCGCTCGCCCCGGATCAAGGACACCTTGGGGACGGTATAGTCATTGAGATAGTTGCGCGCGACAAAGGTCTCATGGGCGATATGCGCCATCTCGACACTGTCAAAACCACACGCCACCAGTGCCGCGACAAAGGCACCCATACTGGTGCCCCCGACGATGTCGATCGGGATTTGCAGTTGCTCTAATGCTCGGATCAAACCGATATGGGCAAAGCCCCGTGCGCCACCACCGCCCAGCACCAGTCCCACCCCTTGACCAGAGATTTGCCGTGCCAGCGCGCTGATGTCTTGGCTTGCCCATGGGTGGACGAAGTAGTGGGCGCGGGCATTGGTCACTTCGCGCCATGCCAGTGTATGGGGGGAGGGGTCTCCCTCTGAGCGCAGCAAGACCAATTCGATGGGTGCAATCAGGGTGTCGCGTAAGGTTTGCAGTATGGGCACGTCTTCAGGGACACGGGTCGCTTCGGCCAGCATCAAGATACGGTCGGCTTGGTGCAAGCAGCGGAGTGACCACGGGTCATGGTCGTTGTTGGCGGCATAGATCACATGCTTATGACGCTCTTCGAGCGACGCGAGCCATTCACGCAGCCGTAGGTCGGGCAGGCTTTCATCCAGCGGCGTCTGGGCATATCCGGCACCAAATACCAGATCGACGTGCGCCGCAGTGACGAGGCGTGCATCGGGCCAGCCGTGCAGATGCGCCGTCAGTGCCTCTGCCAACTGGATCGCCGATACCGAAGCTGCAGCGGGAATCACAGCAAGCGTGCCGCCGATGTCGTCGCGCAGGCCATGCTGGGGGTTATGACTTTGGTGGTAATAGTTACGACTGCGATTGATCACCAGTCGCGTCAGGTCGAGCATAGATGTAGCATGGGTCTGGACAAAATCGAGAAAAATCGTGCCACTGATCTTGAGCAGCAGGCTGTCGCGTACGGCATGTACACTGGAGTGGCGTGGCTCTGCTGCGATGACACCCATTTCGCCGATGGGCTGATAGCGTCCGATATAGCCGATCAGCACCCCATTCAGACTGACGCGCAGCCGGCCATGAACGAGGATATACACCGACTCGGCAACATCGCCCTTGCTATACAGGGGGTCGCCGGTGTTGAGCTGCAGGGGCGTGGCGTGATGGGCGAGGGTTTGGATCGCATCGGCGTTTAGCTGGGCGAATATCGAGACCTGTGCCAGCGCAGCGGGGATGTCGATGGCGCGATGGCGCATGAAGGCCGGCGTCGTTGCAATCGGCGTGTTTTCGGCAGTATCTATCCCCAGCATGGCAAGATCTCCCTGTTGCTAACAGGTGAGGCCATCGTCATTGCGGGTCGCATTGTACGGGCGGGTGGTGCGGGTCTTAGACTATCCATGACGTAACCCCAGCAACTTCAAGCACAAAAGGCGCTAAGCTATAGAGTGGTAGGGTTGCGGACTAAAGTCAATACAGCATGATCAGACATTGGTCGTCAGACGAATGCATCTGTTCTTCAAGGGTTAAGCGGAGTCGACGGCCGTCGGATGCGGGAAAGTGTGATCTCTGCGAGGGTGATTAAAGTCGGGTTTGTTATTCTATTTGTTCATAAGTAAGTTAGTTTTTATTGTTTCTTTAAATAAGCAATCAGGCATAGCATATCTATCAAGTCGACATAAATACACCGATCAAGCGCACAACGATGGGACGTGCCAGACCGAGATCGCCGCGTATCGCGCACCGGTCTGACATGCGACATCGACAGCAAAACCTTGATCCATGCGTTGGAGTGAATTGAAATGAATGCAGCCGTATCCCCCGCCCGCGAGGCGCAGCCACACACCGCCGACATTGGTTTGGCACCCAACACTAGCCCTGAACATATCCAAGCAATCTTTGATCGTGCGGCACAGTATGCCCTCGACGAAGCGGTTGATTATGCAGGTGGAGTGCCCCCTGTAGACGCGTGGACCTTGGTCACTGCTGGCGCGGCCATTTTGGTGGATGTGCGCAGCAACGAGGAGCGTCATTTTGTCGGTCATGTACCGGCCGGTGAGCATGTCGCATGGGCAACCGGTCTTTCCCTCAACCGCAATCCGCGCTTTGTCAAAGAGCTGGACATCAAGGTCAAGGGGCAGAAAGATCAGGTGATCGTGCTGCTGTGCCGCAGCGGTAAACGCTCGGCACTGGCTGCCGAGGCGGCTGCTAATGCAGGCTTTAGTCGTGTTTATAATATTCTGGAAGGCTTTGAAGGCGAGCTCAATGAGCAGCAGCAGCGCGGTACTACGGGTGGCTGGCGTCATGCCGATCTGCCTTGGGTGCAGGACTGAAGTTGACAACTCGTTACCATTTGTCGGCGGTGGATGTTTAAAATCGTATCGAATATCAGTTAACGTGAGTGCTCGCTTGGGCATCGTTGTAGAGGAGCACTGTAGATGAGCCAGCCCGTGTTGCCAGCCGCCAATCAACCCCATCAGTTCGATGCGGAAGATACGTCATCAGGGCAAATCGCCAAAAGCGGCAGTGATAACACCCCGAATTGGCCACTGGAGCGCATCGTGCGGGAGCTGCGCGCGGAGCGTGCCCGCTGGCGCGAGTCGCAGAAGCGTACCCGCGAGTTTGGCGGGCGTGAGCTGCCGTCGCGTGAGACGCTGCGCGAAGTCGTCGAAGCCTTGAGTGGTGCGCTGTTTCCGATGCGTCTGGGGCCGGCCGATCTGCGCCAAGAAGGCGAAGACTACTATATCGGCTACACCCTAGATACCGCGCTCAATGCCTTACATGAGCAAGTGCGACTGGCCTTGTACTACGAAGCCCGCTATCGCGCGTCGGCCGGGCAGGCTGACAGCCATGCCGAGCCTGCTGCACGGATTATAGAGCAACATGCAATCGAGATCGTGCGCGCATTTTCATTGGCGCTGCCCAAGGTACGACATCTACTCGACAGCGACGTACAGGCCGCCTACGATGGTGATCCAGCTGCGCGTTCGGTTGATGAAGTGCTGCTGTGCTATCCCGGTATCTTGGCTATTATCTATTATCGTTTGGCGCACGAGCTGTATGAGCAGGGTGTGCCGTTATTGGCGCGCATCATCTCTGAGCTGGCGCACTCCAGTACGGGGATTGATATCCACCCGGGCGCCAAGATCGGTGCAGGATTCTTTATCGATCATGGTACGGGGGTCGTGATCGGCGAAACTGCCGTGATCGGTCAGCGTGTGCGTCTTTATCAAGCGGTCACTCTGGGTGCCAAGCGCTTTGAAGTCGCAGAAGACGGTACGCTGCAAAAAGACTATGCCCGCCATCCCATCGTTGAGGATGAAGTCATTATCTATGCCGGAGCAACTATCTTGGGCCGCGTCACCATCGGCAAGGGGTCGACCATTGGTGGCAATGTGT
>JASLJP010000056.1 GCA_030152425.1 Aquirhabdus sp. | reverse complement strand
CCCAAAGCAGCGGCGGAATTAGTCTGCACCCGTTTGGGGCTGGATGATGCCGATGCACGTTTGCTACAAACCATCCCGCTCCGTGGCAGTATCCCGCAAGGCATTCCCTCAGACCCCACCATCTATCGGTTTTACGAAATGGTGCTAGTCTATGGCACGACCCTCAAAGCCCTCGTGCACGAACAGTTTGGCGACGGCATCATCAGCGCCATCAACTTTAAACTCGACATCAAAAAAGTGCCCGACCCCGATGGCGGCTCGCGCGCGGTGATTACCTTGGATGGCAAGTTTTTGCCGTATAACCCGTTTTGACGCACTGAAAATAGCGCACAAAAAAATCGCCCACATTCGGGCGATTTTTTATGTTGAATCGAATTAGAACTGGCGCTTACTGCCCCACACAAACAGCTTCTGATACGCCGCCGGAAACAGGCGCTGCAGGCCGTCGACGGCGTAGGCTTCAGGGCCGATCAGCACGCGGCGTTTATTGGCTTTGACGCCATCCAAAATGATCTGCGCAGCTTTGACCGCGGGGATACGCATCACCTTGTCAGCAGCGGCTTTGGATTTCTTGAGGTTCATACCCAGCGATGCGACATTTTCACTCATCTCAGCGGTATGGGCGATATTGGTCTTGATGCCGCCCGGATGGACGCAGGTGGCGCTGACACCGCAGTTCTGCAGATCCAGCTCCTGACGCAGCGACTCGGTAAAGCCGCGCACGGCGAATTTGCTAGCGTTGTAGGCGCTCTGGGTCGGCTGGGCGGTCAGGCCAAAGATGCTGGAGGTATTGATGATATGACCATCACCGGCTTGTTTCAGGTACGGCAAAAACGCCTTGGTGCCATAGATCACACCCCAGAAATTGACCGCCATCATGCGCTCGTAGTCGTCGATACTGTGGCCTTCCACGGTGTTGGACATGGCGATACCGGCGTTGTTAAAGATCAGATTGACCTTGCCATGCTCAGCCACGACCTTGTCCGCCCAGCCATACACCGAGGCCTGATCAGCGGTATTCACGACGTCGACCGTGACTTTGACGGGGTAGTTCTTCAGCAATTGGACGGTCTCGTCTAGGCCTTTTTGGTTGATATCGCTGATCGCGACGCTACAGCCTGCCTGCGCAAGGAGCACCGCCAACTGCTGCCCCATGCCCGACCCTGCGCCGGTGATCGCCGCCACTTTATTTGCAAATGATTTCATACTGATCTCGTCGAGTAATAAGGCACAGATCTGTGTGCAGTTGCAGCGATAGTATATTTGACAACGCATATTGTCAAATTAAACATGCACGATGTTGTCGACGTCGTGATCTTGTCAAAAAACCCGCCGTAGCGGGTTCTTCATTGCTCAGCCCGTATACTGCAGGCCGGTCATTTGGTGGTTGTGGTCGTGGTGGTTGAGCTCGTCGACGTCCCCGCCACACAGGTTCCGCCTTTATGATGTGGCCCGACACCGCCGGTCGGATGAGTGCCCTTCGGACAGGCATTTGCAGCGCCCGCAGACAGCATCAGCGCGAGGGCGCTGGATACAACCATAAGCTTTTTCATCGCATCCCTTCCTTCAAAAAATGAACATCAATCCCGCACAGCACGCACCCCCTACGCTATGCCTCGCGCGTCCTACTGTCAATACGGCGCGCCGACCTGCGCGATGTCACAGACCGATTTCTTGCCGCTGATCTGGCAGGTGTTTTTCAGGGTGCCGTGGATATCCCAGACTTTGACCAGCCACTGCTGGCTGCCTTTGGCGCTGCGCTCCATGGTCATATAACCAAAGCCATTGACCCATGAGCTGAACTGCTCAACCACCGCCCCTGCAGCAGGTGTTGCACCGACGGGCAGGATGGCGGGCAAAGGCACGGTGTCTTCCTCCGTGCCGGAAAACCCCGCGATAAACTGGCTCGGATGGCCGCTGCTAAAACTGACTTGCTCCCACAGATGGATATGACCCGACAGCATGACGTCGATACGTGGAGGCAGCAGCAGCGGGTTGAGCTGAGTCAGCACTGACTGCAGCGCTTGATTTCCGGGGAACAGTTTCACGTCACCAGTGGCACTACGGGTCGCGCCAAAGCCCAAGATCGGATGATGATTGACCCCGATGTTGTAGCTGGCGCGCTCTGACAGCGCGACCATCTTTTGGTACATGTCGCGGTATTTTGCTGCGCGGATGTCACCTGCTGCAATCGGGTTTCTGCCGGCATTGGACGTATCCAGCATGATTAACTGGGCATCCGCACCAAGTGGGATGGCATAGGGTTCGCTATAGTCACCGACCGCATCATCTGCTGCAACATTACAGTCCTGCCCTACCTTAAGCGGCATAGGATCGAGGAAGCGCCACCAGCCCTGACCTGCGCGCAGACACGACTCGTGGTTGCCGCGTGCCACCGCCCACGGTGCGGCCTCCAGCAGCGCCCGACCCGGCGTAAAAAAATCCGCCTGCCAGACGTCCCAGCCATAGCCCCATGGACTGCCCGCGCAGCCCGCGTTCCCCTCGGGGCAGGCATTCTCACGATAGATGGCATCGCCGACATGGATCACCAGATCCGGCTGCCATGCCGCTGCAGCCGCCGCGACTTGGGCATAGGGGTAGCGCGCCGGATCGTTACAGGCCTGAAAAGCGCGGTCGGACGTCTTGATACGGCAGCCGGTATCGCCGATCACCACGATGCGATTGATGATCGGCTTTGGCAATTGTAGCGCTTGGCCGGCAATGCTTGCGCTCTGGGTCTGCGCAGGGATGGACAGCTCACACGTCAGCACGGCAAAGGCCGACGGTTTGGACTCTGAGGCGGATGACATCGTTGCCCGCTGCGGGAGAATGGCGGCGGGTGCACGGACACGCATAGCTTGCGCTTGGCCGTCGAGCACGATCTCGGGGCAGCGGCTGGCCGAGGTCATCGCACGTGCCACAGGCTGGCCTTGCTCGCCGAGCAGCACAAAACTCACGAGATCATGCGCTACGGCAGATTGATGAGGGCGTATAGCGCAGCCCCCAAGCAGCGCCAGTAGCGCAAAGCCAATGATCAACACCATGGCCAGCATCATGAGCCAACTGGCGTTAGGTCGCTGTAACAACTCTGGAAATTCTTCAGTTTCAAACGCTTCCTGCGCGTAATTGTGCGGGGCGATGACATCCTTGCCGATCACATGAGGGGTCATGGGCTGCTGGTCCATGCGGTACTCCTCTGTCTACTGCGTAGGGCGAAAATTGGGCAATAAAAAGCCTGATCAATCATCAGGCTTTTTATACAGACCTGCATCCTACCTTGCGTAGGTTGCAACATGATGACGCTGGCGCGACTTGAGCAAAACACCTTAGTCGTTC
>JASLJP010000007.1 GCA_030152425.1 Aquirhabdus sp. | reverse complement strand
CTACGGCAGCGCGACGTGTTGCTTAGTCGCTGACAGCCTTTATCGCACAATCATGCAGGACACACTGCAAAAAGGGCTTATCCATGCGCTGGGATAAGCCCTTTTTCATGCGCACGCCTCTCACCTCACAATCATGCACGTCGCATTGCCGTAGGCATAGAGCTTGCCGTCGGCGTCGCGGATGTGGCCTTCGGAGATGACGAGGTTACGGCCGACGTTGATGACGCGGCCGGTGGCGATGAGCGGTTGGTTAAAGGGCAGGGGGCGGCACATTTTGACGTTGAGGTCGGTGGTGCCGTAGCCTTCGCCGGCGGCGAGCACGGTGTGGGTGGCGCAGCCGGTGATGGAGTCGATGACCGTGGCGGCAAAGCCGCCGTGCACGCCGCCCAGTGGATTGGTATGGCGCTCATCAGCGGTGACGAGGAAGGTGACCGAGCCGTGTTCGACGTTGCTGACTTCCATCGGCATGGTTTTGGTGATGCTGGGCATCGGGATCAGCCCGCCAGCGAGGGCTTGCATGAGTTCGAGTCCGGTCATGGTTTTAGGGTTCATGGGGGTGTCCTTGCGTTGATCGGTTTACTGTTGGGGTTTCTGGCATAGCGCGGGGAGTTCGCGCTGGATGTGGAAGTCGGGGCGGGCTTTGCCGATGTCGCCGCGATAGCGGTCGTCGGTCTTAGTCAGTAGAAACGGCAGCGGAATACGGCGCTGAAACTTGCTAAAGCCCCAGGTGCCGATGCCGAGGTAGCGGCCTTCGCCCATGCTGCGCACTTCGTCGACCATATGGATGTCGCCGCACAGCGACTGAAAGGCGCGATAGACCAGCGTATAGGCGGGTTTGCCGTCGTAGCGTGAGGGGGCGATGACGGTGTGCATCGGGAAGCGCTGTGCCACGCGGCCGAGATGCTGGAAATTGTTGTAGCCACGCCCTGAGCCTGCATCGACGGGGCGGAAGGCTTTGTGCAGCCATTTGCCCAGATAGAGCGGGTTGTTGAGCGAGAGGCGGCCGCTGATGCGGGCGAGGAGGTTGGGCTGTTGCAGCAACTCGGCTTTGTAGACGCCGTCCATCTCGGCGATGCTGGGCGCGGGCAGGGTTTTAAAGTGGGCGAGTAGCTGTTTCGTGCTCAGGCTATAGATGTCGAGCCGTACGGTATGCGGGGAGATTTTCTTGCTCATGGTCGTACTGCCTGCTGAAAATTTAGGTCAACTGTATACCCATTGCTGCCCTGCGCATACTGGCCTGACTGACGGGTGTTGATGGTCTTTGGGTCAAGGGATCTTATGTGAAAGATGGGCTGTCGCTGTGCGTGCCGTGGGCGACTAAGGCCGCACAAATCGCCCGTTTTTCTGACTCTGGAAGCTGGTGGGTCAGCAGCCCTTCGATGGTGAAAATCGCGATTTTTGCCAATGGCTCGATCCGCTCTGCGGCAATGCCAGCCTGCTGCAGCTCCAGCCGTAACAGGCCTTCAAACAGCAGGTGAAAGCGGTCGTGCCAGTGATTGATCTCTGCCGAGACCTGGAGTCGGGCGTGGACGGTACTGACCAGCCGATGGGTCAATTGAAATTGATCGACCACCCAGCATAGACGATCCGCCGGATCTGCCATCGGGTGCTGGATATAGTCGTTCACGCGCAAGGTCAGCTCGGCATTCAGAATAGCGACCAGTAGCTCGTCTTTGTCTTTGAAATACCAATAGATCGTGTTTGGCGCGACCCCGGCTGCGATGGCCAGACGGTTCATGGCCGTCGCCTCATAGCCTTCCTGCAGGAACAGGGTGCGTGCGGCAGCGATGATCTCCTCGCGTTTCTCATCACGATCTTGCAAGCGCTTGTTTCGAGCCACCTCGCTCTCCTTTCAATTCTCTGCGGATAGGTCGTGTCGTAACCGCGTATCGGATTTTATTGTACAGCATCTTGAATATCATTCAAGAATCTGGCTACACTGTATTCACTTGAATGGCATTCAAGATAAATGCCACACGTGCATTTCAAATTTATATCAATCCTGTGAGGGTCTACGACCATCCAGCCAACCCTACTGAGGAAAATCATCATGGCGCTCCGTCGCTATCCAGATACATCTGATGTCCAAGCATCCGCGCTTAAATCGACGTTTATCGCGGATGGTGTGACCTGCGCGGCAACACTGTTTGTCCCGCAGGAGGCCGAGGCGCTAAAGCAGCCGCTGCCCGCCATACTCATGGTCGGTGGCTGGGGTGGGGTGCAAGAGGCGTTGACCTCGTCTTTCGTCCATCGTTTTGTGGCGGCGGGCTATGCGGTGATGGAGTTTGATTATCCCGGCTGGGGGCTGAGTGGGGGCTGGCCGCGTCAGGACATCAATCCATGGCGACGGGTGAAAACGGCCAATGCCGCGTTGGCGCATCTGAAAAGCCACCCGCTGGTCAATGCCCGTCACCTCATCCTGTGGGGCACGTCATTTGGCGGTGGGCATGTGGTCGAGCTGGCCGCCCAGCATCCGGATCTGCAGGGGGCGATTATTCAGGTGCCGATGCTGGATGGGTTGGCGGCGGTGAAGGCGGTGCCGGTGTTGCAGTCGCTCAAGTTTTTCAGTTATGCCGTGGCGGATTTGCTCAAACCGGGGGCGCCGATTCATATCCCGACCGTAGCGCCAAAGGGCGAGTTTGGCTCGATGGATCGGGATGAGGCGTGGAATGCGATAGAACTGGGGCTGGCGGCGCATCAGGGCAAGAAGTATGACAATCGGGTCACGGCGCGTTCGGTGTTGACCATGGGATTTTATCGTCCGTGTACGCAGCTCAAGCACATCAAAATACCCATGCTGGTGCTGGGTGCGACGCGTGATACGGTCGCGCCTTTTGTGCCGGACACAATCCGCCGTGCCAATAATCCATTGATCGAGGTGATCGAGATGGATGTGGATCATTTTGATCCGTATTTTGATCCGTATTTCCCCGACACGATCCGTCCGCAATTGGCGTTTCTACGTAGGCTCAGTCACCAGGCGGCGTAGGGTACTCCGGAGCGGTTGCTGCTGACGGTCGCCCCGACTCAAGGTCACTTCAGGCCATGGGTTGGGGCTTTTTTTTAGGTCCTTAGCCGTTAGCTTGCTTGACGTTCATCGTGATGTGGGCGGTAAAGACGATGTCGCCATGGGTGTCTTTGACCTCGACCGGCAGTACCACTTCACCGGTCACCGTCCAGTCGATGGCGGTGCCATGGGCTTCAGCGATGAGGTCGGTTTTGGCTTTTTTGAGATAGGCGACGGTCATGCCGGAGGGAATCCAGCGTGCGCCCTTGGGGATCGAGACGTCGGTCATCAGACCGCCGGCCAGCTCGGCCATATTGCACATGGCGATGGCGTGCACGGTTTTCAGGTGGTTTTCGACACTGCGGCGTTTCTTCATGCTGACGCGGGCGTAGCCGGGGCGCAGGTCTTCGACCAGAGGGCGGATGCTGGAAAAATAAGGCGCGGCGCGGCAGGTGGCGATGGTGAACAGACGGTTACCACCGGGTAGGTTTTTTAACTGGTCGTAAGTTTTAAGAATATTCATGTTAACCACCTGATATTTCATGTAAGTGAATGATATAGCGTGCTATATTCTGCGCTATTTGAAGTTCCATCCCTTGTGCGTCAGACGCCGATATGACTGGGTAACGTCGTCTGGCATGAGGGTTTTATGGACGTTTTAGTGCTCTGGCATAGTGTTCTAGTTGTTGCGAGGCTGTCAACGCGATCCGCGCTTGCGCGGTGAACGGCATAGTCATTCCTGAGCTGGCTCAGGGGGAGGTGTGGGTATAAATATTGCTGCATGCAGTGATATATCCGGCAAAGCGCAACGATTGGAGTCGTGACGGATTTGGGCTGTATTTTGGATGGAAGGATGAGTGATGAGCCGGCGCGAGGAGATCATGAAGGCGGCATTGCCGTGTTTTGTCGAGCACGGAGTGGAGCCGACGACCATCGAGATGATTTGCAAGATCTCGGGGGCGAGTGTGGGCAGTCTGTACCATCACTTTGGCAGCAAAGAGGGGCTGGCAGCGGATGTGTATATCGCGGGGCTGCGCGCCATCCACATGGCGCTGGTGGCCGAGATGCGCAAGGTAACGGATGCCGAAAGCGCCGTGCGTCGGCTGGTGCATGCCGACATCGACTGGATCGTGGCCAATCCGGTGTGGGCCAACTATATATTTCACTATCGTCGCGTGCTGGTGCAGGTCAACCGCGAGGAGTCGTTTCGCGCCGAAACCGAACAGGCGCACCGCAAAATGTGGGCGCGGATCAAGCAACTGCAGGGTGGTGATCTGGTGCGGGATATCGAGGTCGAGGTGGCCTACTGCCTGTTTATCGCCCCGATCCATGAGTATGCGCGGCGCTGGCTGGATGGCCGCTATGCAGTGCCGCTCGATGCGCAGCGCGAGGTGTTTGCCGATGCGGCGTGGGCGAGTGTCAGGAAGCCGTAGGCATGCCCTGCAGGTCGGGGCGTTTTATCCTGTCCTGCACGGGCTTTTTACTTAAATCCCATTGCTGCCTCAATAAAAAATACAGTGCAGCAATGACTGATAACAAAAAATGCTACATACCCTAAAGCCGCTTTAGACTGAACTTCACCGACTACTCGCGCGTCCAGACCTGACTGCGACCCAGCATCGAGATGCCTAAATAGCCACGGAGGGTGAGGGTTTTGCCGCCGGGGGCGAGGGCGATCTTGGCGCTATAGATGCGGCCACTGAGCGGGTCGAGGATCTTGCCGCCGCTGTAGCTGGTGGTGCTATTGGCTTTGAGACCCCAGAGGATATGTAGCCCTTCGATCGGCTTGCCGGTATAGGGGGCGGGGCAGTTTTGGCAGTGGGTCTGCGGCGTGTAGCCTTCGTGGGTCAGCACTTTGATGATGCTGCCGCCATAGCTGCCGTCGGCGTTCTGTTCGATTTTGATCAGCGATTTGGCATAGCCAGTTTTGTCGTCAAAGCTGCGCCAGACGCCGCTGACATCGCTGCTGGTCACGGCCATCGAGGGCGTGCTGCTGGTCGTGGGGCTGACGCTGCTGGCGGGTTCGGCATAGCTGACCGTGTTGCATACACTGATGGCGAGGGTCAGACCGAGCAGGGAGCGGGTGAGATAGACTGTGTTCATGTTATTGATCGTCCGTAGGCGCTGAGTTCTATTTTGCGCCTTTTTTGGACGATGTGAGTTTGCTTTTGTAGCCGGAGGCTTTGGGGTAGAGGTCTTATTGCTCCCGATACCACGTCTGGCTGCGGCCGAGCAGGGAGATGCCGAGGAAGCCACGCAGCACCAGTTTTTTGCCGTCGGGATTGACGGTGATCTTGGCGCTGTAGGTGTAGCCGCTGAGCGGGTCGAGGACACGGCCGCCGTCGTACAGGTTTTGGTTGGTCTTGTCGACTTTGAGTCCCCAGAGGATGTTCATGCCTTCGATCGGTTTGTTGGTAAACGGCTCTGGGCAGTTGTGGCAGGTGACTTCGGGGGCTTTGCCGGGTTCGGCGAGGACTTTGAGCACGGTGCCGCCATAGTGGCCGTCGGCGTTTTTGTCGATCCGGATGATGGATTTAGGGTTGCCCGTATGGTCGTCGATGCTTTTCCAGATGCCGGAGAGGTCGGAGGCTGCGGCGGCGTGGAGGCCGGTGCACGACATGACCAGTAGCGCGATCAGGGGAAGCGGTCGGGTGGCGCGATGCATGATGGAGCGTCCTTAAACGGATGAAAGTGGGGGTTAGGCTTCGCGGTGCCAGACTTGGCTGCGACCGAGCAGGGAGATGCCGAGGTAGCCGCGCAGGGTCAGGGATTTACCGTCTTTGTCGAGGTGGATTTTGGCGCTGTAGATATGACCGTTGAGTGGATCGAGCACTTTGCCGCCGCTAAAGGTATGCGGATGGCTGCGCTCGGGGTGCAGCCCCCAGAGAAAATTGATGCCTTTGATCGGCTTGCCGGTAAACGGAGCCGGGCAGTTGACGCAGGTCACTTCGGGCTGTTGACCCGGTGGGGCGAGTACTTCCAAAATGGTGGCGCCGTAGCTGCCGTCGTCTTGTTGCTCGACTTGGATGATGGCTTTTTCGAGGCCGGTCTTGTCGTCGATGCTGCGCCAGATGCCTGTAATCATGATCACTCCGTTGATCGTGGGTCGTGCGGTGGATGGGGCTTTGCCGCGGGTCTGTAAAAAATCCTTTTCCTACAGGAGGGCGGCGCTGCTGCTGATCATTCCCGATCAGGGCGTGAGCGTCAAGCCATGTCTTAGCAGATATTTCCCCACTTTCACGACGGCGTGTTTATGGCTTACGCCGATATCAGCATAGACCCGTCGGGTGACGGGTGTGGGTCTATTCTTGCTTGGTTTTATTACAGTTTTCTTTAAAAAAAATGGCTTAACCGGCCAGTTCGGTCGTACATATTTTGTAGCAGTAGTCCAGCGCCAGCTCGTAGTAGGCCAGCCCCTGCTCGGCGGCGATAAAGGCGCGCTCCTGCATGGCGGGATCGGCATCGGACAGGCGCTTGATCAGCTCCATGGCTTCGTGCGGATGCATGTCGTCGTACATGGCATGGGCGCGCAGCCAAGCGAGGGTTTTGGTGGTGGTGTTGACGTCGGGGTGTTTGCTGTAGTGCTTGATGCCTTTGTAGACCCGCACTGACCATTCACCGGTCGCCCACTCGATGGCGAGGTTGGTGGCGGCGATGCCTTCGGCCAGACTGGCTTGGCTGTTGAGGCTCCACAGGTAGTGGTTCACGGCGTTCATGGCCGGTGGTGGGGTCGAGCCGTCCAGCTCGTCGACGGTCAGGCCAAAGCCCAGCGCCCAGT
>JASLJP010000336.1 GCA_030152425.1 Aquirhabdus sp. | reverse complement strand
ATGCGACCGAGGTAGTTGGTCAGTGCTTCGGGCAGGAAGCCCATGTCGCGGTAGTAGGTAATGCTGGTTGGGTTTTTGCGCTTGGACAGTTTCGATTTGTCGGGATTGCGCAGCAGCGGCAGGTGACACAGCACCGGCATCTCCCAGCCAAAGTACTGATAGAGCAATTTATGCTTGGGTGCGGAGGAGATCCACTCTTCGCCGCGCAGCACATGGGTGATCTCCATCAGGTGATCGTCGACCACGTTGGCCAGATGGTAGGTCGGCAGGCCGTCTTGTTTGAGCAAAACCTGCATGTCCACTTGTTCAAATGGGATCTCGATCGAACCGCGCAGTAAGTCGTCGATATGGCAGATGCCCTCGGTAGGGACTTTCATGCGCACGACATGTGATTCGCCGGCGGCAACGCGGCTGGCGACTTCTTCCGCCGACAGATTTAAGCAGTGGCCATCGTAGCGTGGGGTTTCTTTATTGGCCATTTGTGCATTACGCACTTCAGTCAGGCGTGCTTCGCTGCAGAAACAGTTAAACGCATGGCCAGCGTCCAACAGGATCTTGGCGTGCTGGGTATAAATCTCGCGGCGCTCGCTCTGACGATATGGCGCGTGTTTGCCGCCGACATCGGGGCCTTCTGCCCAGTTCAGCCCCAGCCACTTCAGCGAATCCAAAATCATCTGCTCGGACTCTGGTGTCGAGCGGGTTTGGTCAGTGTCTTCGATACGCAGGATAAACTCGCCGCCATGCTGGCGCGCAAAACAGAGATTAAACAGCGCCACATAGGCGGTGCCGACGTGGGGAAAACCGGTCGGTGACGGGGCAATACGGGTACGAACTGTCATAGTGTTTGGTCACAAAAACGCAAGGGGAAGAAATTAGGGCGAATGATAGCAAATGTGGCGCGGCTTGGCGTTTTTAATCCACGCGCGCGGCCGGACTAATAGACAAAACTCGACACCATGGTCAGCTCGCCGACTTTGCGCAGCGGCACGAGGAAGCTTTGCTGTTTTTCATTGGGGGTGTTTTCATGGCTGATGATGGTCACGGTGCAGGTGGTGATGACTTTTTCCGACTCGCCGCCATAGTAGTTGGCATAGACCAGATAGGTGCCGTGGATGGCATTGGGCGTTGCGAAGATCTCGGGGCCAAAGCCATCGGTGGCGTCGATGTCGATCGAGCCGCCACTGGGGATGGTGCGTTGGCCATACCACGCGTGCTCACGGTTCGGCGTCACCACATGCAGGTCGACATCGGTGTGGTTGGTATCCCACGACAGGATGATCCGCAGTCGGGCAGGGACTTTACCGGCATTGGCTTCATAAAACTGGCGACGGGTCTTGCCGCCTTTGGCATCTCGGATCTCGAGGCTATTGCTGCCGGCGCCAAAGGCATAGGGGCGCTGGTAGTGGCCGGACTCGTCGACCGAGAGTGGCATGGCCGCGCCATTGGCGATCATGGTCGCGGTCTGTGCTTTGGGCGTGCCTTGAATATCGCCTTCGATCAGCGCGCTCCACGCGTGGCCGCCGCTATTGCTATGGGTGGCGGGATAGTTGACCGTCTGCGAGAAATTGCCCTGATCCGAGCCACTATAGCGCCAGCCATTGGTCGGGCGTGGCGGATTGCCCTCGGCATAGGCGGGCAATGCAGAGAGCACCAGCAGCCCGCTGAAGCCGACAACACTCAATACCTTACTGTGCATGGCGTACCTTCCTGATTGCTGTGTTGTTCGTGGCAGACTGTCCGAGTTGATCGGTCAATTGCCGTGCTTGTCGCTCGACCCAGCCTTCATCGCTCCCGCGCGGATGAAAGCGCATCGCCAGATGCAAGTACTCGTGCCACAGGGTGATGCGGTCGTTCTGACTGCGCCAGTCGCGCACATAGAGATTGAGCGCTTGCTGATCGGCGTAGGGATTGCCATAGTCCAGCAGGCAGACACTCACGTTCTTGACCGGCTCAAAACCCGCTACACCGGCCATCAGCCGCTCTGCACGCGGCAAATTGGCCATCAGGTACTGTGCCGCCTCAGGATAGCGGCGACACTGCGCGGCGCGATCGGTCAACTGCCAACTGGCTTTGGGATAGGCCTGTTTCAGCAAGGCCATATAGCCGATCCCACGGCGCGACTGCACCACGGCATCCTGCCAGCCAAACACGCCCGCCTGTGTCTGATCCAAGTGATAGCGAATCGGGCTGCCCGTCAGCACCAAGCCTTCGGTATAGGCGGCAATGGCGCGTGCGGCGTCACTTGGCGGATTGGGTGAGACGCGCTGGTAGCGGCTGTCGTCGGCCAGATGCAGGCAGCCTTGGTGACGCTCGGCATTTTGCAGCAGATAGCTCCGCGCCGCCACCGCCAGCGCACGTGCAGCGTGGATCTCGGCGGCATTGCCCTCCCGATCCACCACGCGTGCGACGTAGTCTTCCAGCCCAAAACGGCCGCTGATCTCCGGTGCCTGACCAGCCACCTGCTGCACCGATAGCGTACCGTTGCTACGGATCGGCAGGCTTTGACCATTGCCAAACTGCACCACATAGTCGCCGCGCAAGATGCCGCTGGTCACCACCGTCTGACGCCCCGTGCCACTGCGCAAAAGCTGCTGGATCGGGTAGCGATTAAAGTAGCGCACCACCACACATTGCGCATCCATCGTCGCACCGCTGGTCGGCAGCGGTAGATGGCTGACGAGGGTACTGCTCATCTGCTGTACCACCTGATGGCTGCCACCGCTGCCACCGAGCCAAAAGGCGCTACCATCGGCCAGCCAGCCCGCCGCTCCCCCTATCGACGCCCCAGCACGCTGCGGGTGCGCCCACGTAAATGTCTTAAACCGGTAGCCACTGCCCTGTAGGGCTAACACATCGCTCCACTGCGGCTGCAGCAGCCGTCCCAGTAAGGCCGTCCGCGTCTGGGCGATGGTGGCAGGCGGCACACTGCTCAGCGCATTTAAAATCTCGCCCACCGACACGCTGGTCTGCGGCCTCAGGTTATGGAGATGCTGTAACCAGACGGCCTGCGGCGCTTGACGCTGCCAATAGCGCTGCCAGTCAGCGGCATGGATCTGCAAGCGCTGGGGCTCAAAATAGGCGCCGCAGCTACGCACCAAAGCCATATCGCGCGAGACGGACTCAGCATGACTACAGCAGTACTCATCCCCCACTGCTGCGGTACGACCTGCATGGCAAGCATAGGGTCGATCCGGGAGCTGGTTATCCACGCTATAGCTATAGATCCACAGTTTCCACAGGCTGCCGAGCGGTACGCGCGCCGGGGCATCTGTCGCACTGCCCACCAGCCACTGCGGCGTATTGGGCTGCTGTTGGCTGACCAACCACTGGGTCGTGGGCACTGTCGCCGCAAGTACTCGCCCGCTGAGCACGAGCATGCAACAGAACGCCAATGCTAGACGCAGCAGCATGGGCGCTATTCCACCACCAGACGGCTACGCGGTGCCTGCTCCAGCACTTGGGCATCGGGGCGGTACATGTTGTAGGCACGTGCGCCCGGCATACGGTAGCTGCCGCGCTGGCTAAAGCGCAGCAGGTGCTGCACCGTCACCGCTTGATCGACATCGCCGACCGGCACAGCATAGCTGCCCGGTAGGTCTTGGAAATTAGCCGGAGACAGGGTGATGTCTTTGATATTCATGCCCCACGTGCCCGGCTCGATCTGCGCACCGGCTGGCAGCGGCGCGTCGATGACCATATAGTGCAGCGCCTGCTGCGGCGTCAGGGTATAGCTGTCGAGATACAGTGCATCGGTACGCACGCTGTCGCCAGTGCCCACTGGTTTGGCCTCAAAGCTGCCGTCGTCTTGTGGTTTAAGCAGATACAACTGATGGGTCAGACGTGCAGGCAGGGTCGTGGTCTTGCCCACCATGCTGCTGTCATAGCTGATGATCGCGCTCGCTGTACTGGCGAGCGTGGTCGGCAAAGGCTGAGCGACGACGGGTGGGGTGTTTGGCTGAACGGGCTGCACCACGGGTGCTGCGCTGGGCCATTGGAACACCGTCATGCCAGTCGGGGTGGCCTGCATCTTCCACGGGGCGGCCAATGCCGGTGGGGTATCCAGCGCCTGTGCGCCGGCACTACTCATGGCTTGTTCAAACCAGGTCAGCACCACGGCACGGTCGATGGTGGCGGCATCACTACTGGCGGCCGCGACGATCATATTGCCACTGCCGGCGGCACTGAGGTTGGCATCGCCTAGCCCTGCGCGCTGCAGCAGCGCCCAAGCGAGCAAGGACGGCTGCGCGCGCATGCGTGCCACGGCGTCATTCACCTTGACAGCAAACTCAGCGCTGGCGGCTTGATTGCTGGATTTAAGCAACTGGCTGGTGAGCAGCAGGGCGAGATCTTGGGTCTGACCGCTACTGCTGCCCTGCAGCGCCCCGACGTTGTCGCCCAAGATCAGGCTGTCGTGCATCCCGTAGCGGCTGGCTGCCACTGGTGCAGTCTTTTGTTGCTCACTGGCCAGCGCTTGCACCATCGAGCCGACCGGTAGTCCGATCTGACGCATCCAGTCCAGCATCAGCGCGCGCTGCCAGTGAGAATACTTCACGCCATCCGTGCTATAGAGCTCCAGCAGTCGCTGCCAATGATCGGCTGGCAGCGTCAGCGCCAGCGCCTGAGCAGCCCGCCAGTCGGCATAGTAGGCGTAGGTAGTGAGGAAGGCATCAGGCGGCATCAGGCGACCCCACCAGCCAAACTTGGCTTCGTCACCCGCCATACTGGCTAAGCGCAGGCGCTGGGTATAGAGCTGACGCGCGAGCGTGGTACGGCGGGGGTCATCGGCGCCTAACGACTGATAGGCCAGCGCCAGTGGGATGATGCGGCTCGCGGTCTGTTCGACGCAGCCATAGGGCTGCTCGATGAGATTGTCCATCACCCGATAGAATCCGGCGCGCGCGCCATTCATCCAGCGTAGGCTGATATGACTGGCATCGCTGGGCAAGCCCAAGGTAAGCACGCCGGCTTCTGGACTGACCAGTCGCTCATAGTGGGTCAGACGGCCTGCGCTACGCGTACTGAGATTAAACACCACGCGATCCCGGAGCTGGCCACCCTGCAACAGATTGACCGTCACGGCTCCGCTTTGCTGGCCGCTACGCGGGATATCGACAAAATTAATGCCCGGCTGCAACGTCACATTTTGGTTTTGGGCGAGGGCGCCTTGCAGTTGTAGCTGTACCGCTTGGGCTTGGGCCGTTTGGTTAAAGATGGCGAGATTGCCGGTGGCTTGGTCGTCGGGACGTAGCCAGCGCGGGCTGGTCCATTTCACATACAGGTCTTTGGTGCTCTGCACATGGCTGCTACCCTGTCCGACCACGCCATCGGGGGTCATGGCACGCACCGTCACCCGCCAGCGGGTCAGCGCATCGGGCATGGTAAACGTCACCTGTACCCGACCCGTGCTGTCTGTTGTCAACGCAGGCGCCCAATAGGCGGTATCGACATCATCCCGCCGTGGCCGTTCCAGCACCTTGATCGCTCGCTCATGGGTGGCGTGCGGCGTGGCGGGCTGGTCCAGCTGGTTGCTCGACAGGTCATAGCCGATAAACGACGGGCTGTACTGGGTGCGCACATTGTTGCGCCGTGGGTGGTAGAAGAAATCATGAATATCAGGCGCGATCTCGGGCTGCAAGACATAGATCATCTCGTCGACCACACCGAGACTGACCTGTGCCGCCACTGGCTGACCTTTGATGCGTGTCTGCAAGGTCAGGGTGACCTTTTGCCCCGGTGCATACTGGGCTTTGTCCGCCGTGATGGTCACATCGACCGCAGGGCTGGCAACGACCAAACCGGCATTGGCAAAAACAAACTGGTCTTGTTTGACATAGGCCACCGACAGCGTCAGGTTGGGGGCGAATTTCTCACTGATGGGCACATGCACGCGCCACTGCTGCGGAGTGAGCTGCTCGGCACGCACCCAATCTGCAGGGGATTTGAGCAGGCTGACGTCTTCGATGTGGTCTCGCTCCAGTGTGAGCAGCGCCTGATCGACCGGCTCGGCAAAGGTGACGAGCCCCGTGGCGGTCTCCCCGACTTGGTACTGGTCTTTGTCCCAGACGATCTCGATATGCCCCGGCGCGACTTTCAGCTCCGCACCGCTGACCCAATGGCTGGTCGCACCCAATACCGCGCCGCTCTGGTCAAGCACACTGATCACGTAGGAGCCGGACTTGGCAGGCTGTACCTGAAAGCTGTTGCCACTCAGACTGCCGGTGGCGACGCTATTGTCCTCCAGACGTAGCAGCTTCCAACTGACGGGTTTCGCACTGGCGGTGGCGTCATGACTGGCTAACTGCTGCAGGGAAACGCGCACGACCTGCCCGACTGCGGAAAAGCGCTGCGCGGTCATGAGCTGCCACGTTGAGCTTGCGCGCTCGACCAATAGCTCTTGGGTATGGCGCACACGATAGGCGGCGCCGTCGGTCGCCAGTAGCGACACCACATAGCGGCTCGGCTGTTTGACCTCGGGCAGGTCGATTTTGACATTGCCCTCACCGTCGGTTTGAAACTTCTGACTGGACAGCTTGATCGGAAACAGCCCGCCATAGCCCAGATCGCCTTCAACCATCGACAGGGCTTGCACCTTGAGATCGAGATC
The DNA here is from genome assembly GCA_030152425.1 of Aquirhabdus sp. Taxonomy (GTDB): domain Bacteria; phylum Pseudomonadota; class Gammaproteobacteria; order Pseudomonadales; family Moraxellaceae; genus Aquirhabdus. The sequence continues at coordinate 868 of JASLJP010000336.1, read as the reverse complement.
AACTTGGGCGTTTTTGACCGCTTTGCCATCGGGGTAGCGCAGTTGGGCGACCACGGGGATGGTTTGGTTGGTTTTAAGCTTAGCGTTGTCGACCTTGAGGTTGATCTCAAAGTGCGGCTTTTGGTAGTCCGCCACACGAAACGCCGCGCTATAGACGTCGTTGAGATAGTTGAGCTGGATCTCGTAGCCACCCGCCGTACTGCCCACCGGTAGGGCAATCGACGCATTGCCACCGCTTGCACCATCGAACGCCATACGCTGACTGGCAACCGGCAAGCCGTTGGGATCAAGCACGGTGATCTGGATCGGAGCAGAGGCCAGTCCTTTGGAGTCGCGCGCGTTTAAAAACTCGCGCCCCACGACCTTAAGCTGCACGGTGTCGCCCGCGCGATACAGGGGGCGGTCGGTGGTGGCATACAGTTTGGTGTTATAGATTTCACTGTCGTAGTAGAAGTTTTCCGAGATCAGTACACCGCCCTCAGGATCGACAGCATAGACATAGGTTTTTTCCGGTGCGGTATGGCTCAGTTGCACCCAGCCTTGGGCGCTGGTCTTGCCGCTTTGCAGGTCGGCGGTGCCATCGTTCCAGTGCACCTCGACATCGCCGACCGACACACCGCTGGCACGGTTGACCGTCCAGACCAGCAGCTCGGAGGCGCTGAGTTTATTGACCGCCACGGTATGACCGACAAAAAGCATGGTCACCGCACGCTGCTCGCCGAGCATGGCCTCCACGATATACAGGCCGGGGGCGAGTTTGCCGACTGGCACATAGACATTGCCATTGCTATACGGCGCAGGCTTCGGCGGCTCTGCGGGTGTGCTGCTGCCCTCACCGTCTTCGGCGGGCTGTTGGGTGATGCTGCCG
>JASLJP010000358.1 GCA_030152425.1 Aquirhabdus sp. | reverse complement strand
GTTGCCCGCGCCACCGATCAGGGTGTTGTTGGCGGCGTTGCCGATCAGCAGATTGTTCAGGCTGTTGCCCGTGGCATTCATGGTGCCCGTACCGGTCAAGGTCAGGTATTCGACATTGGCGGTCAGTGCGTAGCTGACACTGGACTGCACCAGATCCGTCCCTGCCGCCGCCGCCTCGAAAACCACGTCATAGGCGTTGTCCACCACATAGCGGTCGTTGCCCGCACCGCCATCCAGTGTGTCGGCCGACAGACCACCATCGAGCAAGTCATTGCCCGTACCACCGATGATATCATCCTGACCTGCGCCGCCTTTCAAGCTGTCGTTGCCGCCTGCGCCGATCAGCGTGTCGTTGCCAGCACCGCCTTCAATGTCATCGCTGCCATCAAAACCGTCAAACGCATCATCGCCCCACGTGCCGGTGCTGTACAGCGTGTTGCTGAGGTTCTGCGGGCTGATGTCGAGCGTCGAGCCATCGCTAAACTGGATTATGTTCAACTGATAGCTGGCATCGTAAAACTGGTTTTCGACGCGAATGCTGTCATTGGGGCTGTTTCTAAAGGTGATGAGCAAGTCGCTGCCTTCGCGGTTTAGCCTTACATTGGCCGCGCTGATGCCTGCGCCCAGCACAATCTTGTCGGACGCCGCAGCGGTTTGTTGGTTGTTGATGGTGTCTTGCCCATCGCCCAAGCTATACAGGTAGCTGTCGGCACCCGCGCCGCCGTTCAGTAAATCGTCATCCAGCCCGCCGATCAGCACATCATCGCCCGCACCGCCGTCAAGCCGGTCGTAGCCTGCACCGCCCTGTAGACTGTCATTGCCCAGATCACCGGTCAGACCATCGCTGCCGCTTGACCCACTGATGGTGTCGTTGCCGGCCAGCCCATTGAGATAGCCACCACCGGTCATGATGTCTGTACCGGCATAGCCGGATTGTCCGCCGTAGAAACCATCGAAACTGCTATAAATGATATTGGTCAGCGTCGTGGGGCGGATATCGAGGGTCGTGCCATCGCTAAACTGCAGCGTACTGACCGTGCTGCTACTATGAAACTGGTCATTGATCCGGATACTGTCGGTCGTGTTGTTGTTGAAACGAATCACCAGATCATTGTTTTCTTTAGTCAGTCGGATGCCGGCGGCCGTGATGCCTGCCGCAAAGACGATCTTGTCGCTGGCGGCGGTGAGTTGCGTGTTGTCGATCGTGTCATTGCCATCGCCCAACGCATAGCTGTAGACATCAATGCCTTCACCGCCGTAAAGCGTGTCGTCACCAATGCCGCCGGTCAGCGTGTCATTGCCGGCTTGACCGTATAGGATGTCGTTGCCGCTATCGCCTTTTAATAGATCGTTGCCCTCTCCGCCCTCAAGCGCGTCTGCACCACTACCGCCTGACAGAGTATCGTTGCCGCCGAAGGCGTACAGGACATCATCCCCGCCTGCACCGCTCATCGAGTCTGCACCGACATAGCCCGTCAGCGCATCATAGCCCGCAGTGCCTTCGCTATAGACGATATTGGTCAGCGTGCCGGGCGCGATACTGAGGCTGGTGCCATCGTTAAACTGCAGCAGCGCGAGTTGGGTGGCGATGTCGCCAAACTGTGATTCGATCCGGATACTGTCATTGGGGCTATTGCTAAACGTGATCAGCAAGTCACCATTTTCGCGCACGAAGCGAATGTTTGCCGCGCTGATACCGGCGCCCAAGATGATCTTATCGGTAGACGCGATGGTGTGATAATTAGAAATTGAATCTAGTCCGTCGCCGAGGTTATACACATAGCTGTCGTTGCCCTCACCGCCGTACAGCGTATCATCGCCCGTGCCGCCGACCAGCGTGTCATTGCCGCCATCGCCCGCCAAGACATCATTGCCACTGCCGCCCTGCAGACTATCGTTGCCCAATGAACCGTCCAGATTGTCGGCGTTTGCACCGCCCTGCAGGGTATCACTACCCGTGGTGCCGACCAGAGAATCTGCAGCGCGACTGCCAGCCACAAACAAAGCCAGCCCCGCGTCCGACGTGGGCAACTGCAGTGTGCTGCCATCACTAAACTGCAGCGTCGTCAACACAAAGCCGTCTTGACCTGCAAGCTGCTGATCGACACGGATCAGGTCATTTGGACTGTTGCTAAAACTGATGATCAGATCCGCATCATCGTAGCTAAACTGCACATGGGCGGCGCTAAAGCCCGCGCCCAACAGCAGCTTGTCCACGCCCGTATCGGCATGCAGATTGACGATGGTGTCCAGTCCGTCGCCGAGGTTATACACATAGGTATCGTTGCCCTCATCGCCGTACAGGGTGTCATCGCCTTTGCCACCGACAAGGATGTCATTGCCCGCGCCACCCTGCAGATGGTCATCGCCCAAGCTGCCAATCAGGCTGTCATTGCCGCTGCCGCCCTGTAGGGCATCACTGCCCAGACCGCCATCCAGCGGATCGTTGCCGCCCAGCCCTTCCAGCAGATCATTACCGCTGGTACCGGTCATGATGTCCAGCCCGTCATAGCCGGTCAGGGTTTGGTCATCGCGGTTGCCGTCGCTATACAGGGTGTTGGTCAGCGTTTGCGGGCTGATACTAAACGTCGTGCCGTCGTTGAACTGCACGGTATTGATCTGATCAAAGGCACCGTCCAAAAACTGATTCAAGACGCGAATACTGTCATTGGGGCTATTCGTCAGACTGATGATGAGATCAAAACCATCGCGACTCAGGCGCAGATTGGCCTTGGCGATGCCGGCGCCAAAGATAATTTTATCCGCCGCCAGCGCGGTTTGATCATTGGTGATACGGTCATTGCCATCACCCAGATTGAAGACATAGCTGTCTGCACCGTCATCGCCGTACAGCTCGTCGTCGCCGCGCCCACCGACCAGTACATCGTTCTGATCGCCGCCGGTGATGAAATCATCACCATCGCCGCCTTGCAGACTGTCGTTGCCCGCGCCGCCATAGATCGTATCCGCGCCGTTCGCGCCGTTGATCGTGTCGTTGCCGGCCTGACCATCGAAGGTATCATCGCCGTCCATACCAAACATCACATCTTTACCCGCAAAACCCGCTAGGGTGTCGCCGCCCTGATGGGCAGTCTGGCTCACGACCATGCCGCTGGTGGAGGGCGTGATGTTATAGGTCGAGCCGGTGCCGGTCAGGAACTGCAGGGTGGACAATACACTGCTGGAATCTGCATCAAACTGATCGGCAATGACGATGCTGTCGTTGCCGCCTAGGCTGATGATCAGATCACTGCCAATACGGCTAAAGCTCAAATCAGCCAAGCTGATGCCCACCGCAAAGACGATCTTGTCAGCAGCAGCAGTGGTCTGCGTGTTATTAATCCCTACCGGACCATCGCCGCGGCTATACAGGTAGCTGTCGGCACCTTCGTCGCCTTGCAGCCAACCGCCGCCCGCACCCGCCGACATCGTGTCGTTGCCCGCGCCACCGTAGAGAAAGTCTATACCCAAACCGCCGCGCAGGCTGTCATTGCCGTCGCCGCCGTCGATCTGATCATTGCCCGCGCCGCCATCCAGCACATCGTTGCCGCCATTGCCATTGATATAATCCAGCCCCGCCAGACA
>JASLJP010000279.1 GCA_030152425.1 Aquirhabdus sp. | reverse complement strand
CCCTGGTTGCAGCCGCATTCGCAGCTCAAGGCTATATCGTCATCGCACCGAACTATGCAGGCTATGACACCTCTACGCTGACCTATCACCCCTATGTCAACTACAAACAGCAATCGCAAGAGATGATCGACGCACTGCGTGCTGGACGCGCCGGTCTGCCTGCAGTTGCTGCGGGTGCGAATGCCTCTGACTCCGGCAAGCTATTCGTCACCGGCTACTCGGAAGGCGGCTACGTCGCCATGGCAGCGCTCAAAGCCATGGATCTACAGCATATCCCCGTCACCGCTGGTGCGCCGATGTCTGGCCCATACTCACTGGCCGCCTATGGCGATGCTGTGTTCTATGGCAATACACCGCTGGGTGGTACGGTCTTCGCTCCGCTACTGACCACCGGCTATCAAAAAGCCTACGGCAACATCTATAACACCACGGCTGATGCCTATACCTCGACCTATGCAGCCAACATCGACACACTACTGCCGACGACACTGTCGCAAGACGTGATCTTTGGCACCGGCAAGCTGCCGCTGACTGCGCTGTTCCAAAAAGCACCGACTGGCAGCCCGCTGCTGGATGCGCTATCACCCCAGGATCCGAAGTTTAGCTTTGGCTTTGATACCACCAACTATCTGATCAAAACCAGCTACCGCGCGGCCTATCTGGCGGATGCGCAGGCCAATCCTGACGGTGTGCTGCCTGTGCTAAACACCAGCAAACCGCTGCCAGCGGCAACCCCAGCGCATCCACTGCGTCAGGCGTTTAAACTGAACGATCTACGCGGCTATATTCCTTCGATGCCAGTGCTGATGTGTGGTGGTACACAGGATCCGACCGTATTCTTTGATCCAAACGCCAAAGTGATGGCTGGACTGTTTGGTAACTTCGCTGCCAGCGGTGTCAAACTAAAATTCGCCCTGCTGGACGTGGATACCACCACAGCCGGCACGTCGAGCTTTAGCAGCGTCGGTTTGAGCGCTTCTGCCAGCAGCACACTCGGCGCGACTGCGACTGCGCTGCAGACCGGCTTTGCTAATACGTTGCAAGCAACGGGTCAAGCGGCTGCCGCGACACCTGCAGCACAGGCACAAATCAACGCAGCAGGCAATGCGGCAGCCCAGCAAGTCTTGTTGGCAGGTGGCACACCGGCTGAAGCACAAGCAGCAGCACAAGCAGCAGGACTTGCTGCCGGTCAGGCGATTGCGCGTCAAGCCGTCTTGGTCAGCTACCATGGCTCACTCGTTCCACCATTCTGTACCACAGCTGCACGTACCTTCTTTCAACAGTTCTAATTGAGCGCAAGGAAGGTATGACACCCGCTTAAAGGGGCACGCGAAAGTCCTTGTGATGATCGCGTGTAGACGGTGAATCAGGCTTATTTCTGATGTCACCGTTTTTTTTACCTGCCGTTTGAAGCACTCGCCGGTACAAGACCATTTATCTAAACTTCTCCAAAAAGAAACGATTCTCATTGACATTTAAGCGCTTCATTTGGATACTGCGCGCTTCAATTCTTTATCGCCCAGCGCAGTCTTAAACGCCCATGTCGAATACAAACCTTCCTCCCGCAGACACCCAAACTCCAAAGCCGACCAGCGAACAGGAGATTATCCAGCGCTTGCAAGGAACACCGGAGCAAGTCGTGGCAGGACTGCGTGCCGCTGCCGAGCAAGGCATCGCCGAGGCGCAGGCGCTGCTGGGTCAGGTATTGCTGGATGGACAGGGTGTGGGACGGGATCAGGTCGAGGCATTGGCCTGGTTTAAACGCGCGGCCGAAACTGGTCATATCATGGCGGTGAACATGGTCGGCCGCTGTCTGGAAAACGGCTGGGGTACAGACATTGATGCTACTGCTGCAGCGGCCTGGTATAAACGCGCCAGCGATGAAGGGCTGGATTGGGGTATGTACAACTATGCCAACCTACTGGCGCGCGGTGCAGCCATCCCACAAAACCGCCCAGAGGCATTCCGACTGTACAATGAAGCTGCAGCACTGGGACATGCCAAATCGATGAATATCGTCGGCCGGTTTATCGAAGAAGGCTGGGAAGCGCCGCGTGATCCTGAGCTGGCCTTTGACTGGTATCGCAGATCAGCCGAAGCGGGTGACTTCCGAGGTCAATTTAACTATGCCTCTAAGCTGGCCGAGCAAGGCAAAGAGATCGAAGCCGCTGCTTGGCTGCGTCAATGCGCCAGTACTGCAACCCCGGGCTTTAAGAATAAGATGGCCCAAGCGCTGCTTAGCTCCGCCAAATCGCCTTTTGTCAAAATCGCAGCCGAGATTTTATCGGGGCGTGATGCTTAACTGTTCAGTCCGTATTGCCAGCCTGTAGCCTGCTTAAACCGACCCTCATTTGAGGGTTTTTTCATGCCCAAAAGCGCGTATCATTGCGAGCAGATGATGCCTGTTATTGCAGCGTCAATCATCCGACTGACTCGTTCTAATTATTGGATATTGCATGCGTTTTTTTCATACTTCGGACTGGCATCTCGGGCAGAGTCTATACGGCCAGTCGCGCGACTATGAGCATACTGCATTCCTTGCGTGGCTACTTGACCAGATCAGCGCGCAGCAGCCCGATGCATTGCTAATCGCAGGCGATATCTTTGATACGGTCAATCCACCGATCTCCGCGCAAGAGCAACTGTACAAATTCCTCGCTGACGCCCATGTCCGTCTACCGACCCTGCAGATCATCATGATCGCGGGCAATCATGATTCGGGCGGGCGTATCGAGCTACCGGCGCCTTTGCTTAAAGCCTTAAATACCCATGTGATCGGTCGGGTACGCTGGATCGAGGGTGCTTTAGATACGGCACCACTATTGATCCCCATCACCGATCCTACTGCACAGCCCATTGGCTGGTGTTTGGCATTGCCTTATCTGCGGCCGGCCGAAGTCACTGCAGGTGGGCAGGGCATGACGACCATGGATGCCGTGGCGCAGGTCTATGATCAGTTGATCGAGGCAGCCACAGTACAGACGCAGGGGCTGCCGCTGGTGCTGATGAGCCATGCCCATCTGCAAGGTAGCGCGGTCTCTGAGGAATCAGAGCGCTCGATCGTTATTGGCACGCTGGATGCGCTCTCGAGCGATCTGTTTCCTGCACATATCAACTATGTGGCACTGGGTCATCTGCATCGTCCGCAGTCGGTCGGCGGGCAAGCGCGGATTCGTTACTCCGGTTCGCCGATTCCGCTGTCCTTTAGCGAAGAAAGCTATCCCCATCAGGTCCTGCAGGTCACCCTCACGACCGGGCAGCCGAGCCAGATCGAGCCACTGCTGATTCCACGCGCCGTGCAGATGATCCGCATCACAGGGATATTGACCGAGGTACTGACCAAGATCCGTATGCTGGATAGCACTGTACGTCCGACTGAGGAGCAGCCTTTTCTGGAGGTGCGGGTATACCCTGATCTGGCACCTTTCC
>JASLJP010000096.1 GCA_030152425.1 Aquirhabdus sp. | reverse complement strand
GGTCGTTATACATTTTCCACCATTCGCCGGGCACACTGCCCTGACTGAATGCACCGCTCTTGCCGCCTAAAAAATTGGCTAGTGCGGTCGGTTGATTGATGGCTGCACCAGATGGCCGCTGATAGTCAGGGCCGACGGTGGTACAGGAGGCCAACGCAGCAATGAGCGGCAGTGCCAGCAGCGTATGCGCAGAGGTCATCATGAGGCTCCTTGCGCTTTAGCCTGATCCTGTGGGATGACTTCGACCGTGGCGGTGCGTCCTAAGATGAGCTGCGTGCCAGCAGGCACTTGATCCAAGTGGATGCGTACGGGGATACGCTGGGCAAGGCGCACCCAGTTAAAGGTTGGGTTGACGTTAGCCAGTAGATTGGGGCTGGCACCCAGCTCGCGGTCGGTGATACCGCCCGAGATACTTTCCACATGCCCGCGCAGGGTTTGGTGATCACCCATCAGACGGACATGGGCAGTATCGCCCGGATGGATGTGGTCGATCTTGGTTTCTTCAAAATAGCCGATCACATAGATCGACTGCAGGTCGATCAGTGCCAGTAAGGGTTTGCCTGCCGTCGCATAGTCACCGACACGTAGCTCAAGATTGGTCACACGGCCATTGACCGTGGCGCGGATCGTAGTGCGGTCGAGATTGAGGCTGGCACTTTCTACTGCGGCTTGTGCTTGGGCGATGCTGGCTGAGGCGCCGGCAATCGCGCCTTCAGCTTGGGCGATGGTCGCCTGCAGTTGATCACGTTTGGTGATGCTCTGCTCGTTTTGTTCGCCGGAGACCAGATCGCGTAATGCGCGGTTGCGCTGTACCTCACGCACGGCTTGCGCGAGTTGGGTCTGTGCGCTGCGTCCTGCGGCTTCAGCTTGGCGCTGAAGTGCCTGTGCATTGCCCAGCGCTGCTTTGGCTTGCGCCAGTGCTAACTGATAACGCGCCGCGTCGATGACAAACAGCACATCTCCAGCCTTGACCACTTGGTTGTCAGCGACCCGCACTTGAGTGACCAGACCTGAGACATCGGGTGCGACCTGCAGCACGTTGGCCTGTACCCGACCATCGCGAGTCCACGGCTCGACCTTGTAATGTACCCATAGCCGATGCGCGACAACGATGGCAATGAGCACTACGATGGCGGTGATGGCAATGCGCGATAGCTGGGTGAGTTTAATGGTCATGGTGGTTTACCCCAGAAGCTTGGAAAGTGCGGTGGCGAAGGTCGACATGGTCAAGGCGATCACCCCCCAAATAATCATAAACAACGCGACATCAAACAGGTTTTGATGGGCAACAAAGCGATAGAAGCCCGCTGTCTGTAATACACGGCGCAGGCCGAGATGGATCAAGCCCGCCAAGATCGCGGCAAATAGTCCGGAACTGATATAGACGCCAAAGACATTCACTTCTGCGATCATGATGTGGCCTCGATCGGATGAGCCGATGCGTTGGTTTGGTATGGATGCGCCGAGGGAAAAAGATTGCGCCGCAGTCCGACACTGGCGATCAGGCCGCGCATGCGCGTTTCCATCGGTGCTTGTGGTGCGTCATCATCCGCTGCGGGCGCAATCGATTGCAGCATGGTGCGGATGATGCGGTCGATCTCATCGACCAGCTGAGCCTGTGGTGGTGTATAGCCTTCACGCTGCAACTGCTCAAAATACGCTGCCAGATGTCCGAGCATGGTTTGGATCTGTGCGCCCGTAGTCTGCGGCAGATCTTGCGCGGCGATGCGTAGGTCGATGACGTTATAGCCGATGGGCAGGTCTTTAAGTGCATCGTCGATTTCCAGACCCACGACTTTGGTCGTGCCCACCAGCTTGGGGATCAGGAGTCCGAGACGATCTAGCATACGACTCGCCCAAATGGTCTGGCTGATCGGAATACGGCCGGTGGCCTGAAACACCAGCTCGCGCCAACCTGCATGCAGAATGCGCTTGGCGCTAAAGTCCACGCCGACCACGCGAATGATCATCGTCACCAGCAGTGCCATCAATGTACCGACGATGGCGACCAGATTGCCGCTGATAAAACTGACAAAGTCAATCTTCATCATCGGCTGCAAGGCGATGCCGGAGCTGACCACCAGTCCAAAGCTCAAGGCGCGCAACGACTGCGCCGGGATGGTCATGACCATGGCAATGGGAATGATCAGCGGAAACAGCACCAGTGCCAGCATCGGAAAGCTGTCGATGCTGGGTAGCAGCGCAAAGTCATACAGCGCTGCTACGGGTAAGGCCAAAAAGGTCGAAATCAGCATTTTTTGCTGCAGTGGCGTTGGGTCGTCAGCAGTGGCAAACAGTGAGCACATCACCGCGGTCAACCCGACGGCGGCGATGCCCTGTAACCAACCCGTGATCCATGCAAATCCGGCACAGACCAACATCGCGATGGCCACGGTAATGGCGGAGTACGCCGCCATCCCGTGATCCACGTGCAGTGGGCGTTTGTGATAGACATTGATGATGCTGCGCATCTGAGGGTTTAACGGCTGATGCGGCTGGTGCACGAGACTGTTGAGGTCTAGACACTCGCCCCAGGCGCGGATCAGATCCGCCAGCCGAGTGGTGAAATTCAGGGTTAGGATTTCAGTCCAGGTCGAGCTGGCGTTGATCTGCGGTGCTGCCGTCTGGCAGGCGCTGATCAGCTCGGCGGCGCGTGTTGATTCGGCGTAGGTACTGACATGGATGCTGTTGTCCTTGCCGGTGATCTGCTGGCCGATGATCCATGCCCGCACGTCGCGCATCAGTTTGTCGAGTTCTGGGCTAATCGCCCCGCTGTCCTTCAGGGCTTTAAGTCGATCATCGACGGCACTGAGCAGCGGCAGCAAGGAGATCATGCGCTCTTCGAGCGCACGCATGGTATTGATATAGCGCCGTGAGGCGATGACCTCAAAACGTAGACTCCCCGCCAGCAAGGTCAGCTCGGTGAGGTCAGTAGCGAGGCGTCGGCGGGCGATGCGGGCGGCTTCTTCTGACTCATAGGCCAGAGCCGCCAGTACCCAGCCCTTGGCTTCGCTCAGACTGGCGTCAAGTTTGGCCAGCATAGCGCCCTCGACACTGCGCGGAAAGATCAGGCCATGGGTCAGTGCAGTACAGATCACCCCGACTGAGATCTCTTCGGCACGCGCCACGGCGGCGTCAAACAACGTGCTGGGATCGATGATCTGCGGCAGGCCGACCAGCACGGCAGTATAACCAGCCAGCATGATGGCATAGCCGCGCGGCGTACGGTCGAGTAAAGACAGATAGAGGCACAGTCCCATCCAGCCGGCCATGGCCAGCATGAGCAGCTCAGGTGCATCGACCAAATTGGGCACGAGGATGAGCGCGGCGGCGACCCCGATCAGGGTGCCGACCACACGATAAAACGCTTTCGACCAGATCGCACCGGCCAAGGGCTGGCTGGTGATAAACACGGTGAGCATCGCCCACCACGGATTGGACAAGTTGAGGCTAAACGAGACATACAGCGCCATCACTGCCGCAAGATAGCAGTTAAAGGCAAAAATCATCGTGCGCGTATTAAAAACGCCCATAGCTGGATTAAACCTTATCGTTTGTGATCAAGCATCTGGCAGGCCGAGGGCTTCAATCCTACGACTTTAAGCGATCATGCCACGCTTGTATACGATCAGGAATACGATCTGCAGTTAAATTCAGCACATCACCGACCACGGCAAACAAATCAACTCCGGTGGCTTTGACGGCATGGGCATTTTCGACCCTGAGGCCGCCGATGGCACAGATGGGTTGTTTAAACTGCTGGGCGGCGATCTGCAGTGTCGGCAGATGCACACGCTCGGCATTGGGTTTGGTGCCCGATGGATAGACTGCGCCAAAGGCCAAGTAGCTGGCATCTTCCAGCGCTGCGATGGCCGCCAAAGTCAGTGAGGCATGACAGGTACGCCCGATGATCGCATCCGGGCCTAGCACCGCACGCGCATCGCTGATCGCGCCGTCTTCCTGACCTAAGTGAACGCCACAGTGTAGTCGCTCCGCCAGTTCGATATTGTCATTAATCACTAAAGAGACATTGTAGCGCTGGCA